>JBJTTJ010000059.1:0-38633 GCA_046080125.1 Cuspidothrix sp. | reverse complement strand
TAGTCTTTTTTTGGAAACTTAATTGGAACACAATCGCGTCTGGCTAAGGCGTGAAAGTCTACTGAGGGATAACTGCTCCCATGCTCCCGTTGAAGTAGAAAGTAAAGTCTAGTTTTGTCTAGGTTTTATATAGCAGATATACGGCTTTTTAAAGTGCCATGACCAATCAGAAAACTCAATCACAACCTGTCAAAATTGCTGTAGTTGGCGATGTTCACGATCAATGGGAAATAGAAGATGCTATGGCACTCAAGCAGCTTGGTGTTGACTTGGTGCTATTTGTGGGTGATTTTGGCAATGAATCGGTGGAAGTGGTAAAAGCGATCGCCTCCATCGATATCCCTAAAGCGGCAGTAATGGGCAACCATGATGCCTGGTATTCGGCCACCGAATGGGGACGCAAAAAATGCCCTTACGACCGCACCAAGGAAGACCGAGTACAACAACAACTAGATTTATTAGGATCTGCCCATGTCGGTTATGGTAAGTTGGATTTCCCCCAATGGAATTTAACCGTGGTGGGTGGTCGTCCCTTTACTTGGGGTGGTCATGAGTGGAGATTTGCGGAAATTTGTCAAGAACGTTATGGTGTCTCTACTCTGGAGGAATCCGCAGATAAAATCGTCGAAGTAGTAAAAACTGTTACTTATGACAATATTATTTTTCTAGGACACAATGGACCTAGTGGTTTAGGCGATCGCCCAGAAGACCTCTGTGGTAAAGATTGGCATCCTCCAGGCGGTGATTTTGGTGATCCTGATTTGGCGGCGGCAATTTCTCAAAGTCTCAACCTCAAAAAAAATGTTTCTCTGGTTACCTTTGGTCATATGCACCGCACCCTCCGCCATACTAAAAATCTAGAAAGGAAGGCTGTATTTAGAAGTCCAGAGGGAACAATCTACTTAAATGCCGCCACTGTCCCCCGGATTATCGAACAAAATGGAATCAAGTTACGAAATTTTTCCCTGGTTGATCTAGAAAATGGTGTGGTAACAAAAGCTTCTCTAGTTTGGGTAAGTCAGGACTTCCGGGTGGTTACTGAGGAAATTTTTTATAATTCTTTATCTTCAGTAGTGCCAATTCCTTAATTGTATGTTATGTTGTTATTTGTCGGTTTTGTGTTGTACAATGCTGACAAATAATTTGGAGAGGTGGCAGAGTGGTCGAATGCGCCTGACTTGAAATCAGGTGAGGTGAAAGCTTCCGGGAGTTCGAATCTCCCCCTCTCCGTTCTTTTATCACCTATTCCTTAGCTAAAACACCGTTGAGAAATATATCTGCTAAACCTTCCGCCATAGTTTTCATTTCCTGGGTGGAAGCATTGGGGTCTATTAGGGTCTGATCAGAAAAACCAGCGATCGCAAATAAACCTAAAAATACCTTAGCCACAACTTTGGCATCCATCTGACGATAGATACCTTTATCCATAGCTGTTTGGAAAAATGCCTCAGCTACATCGGTCATTTTATCAATAACTTCCGTTTGAATGCGATCGCGCAAATCTGGATGAAATTGCACTTCCATAAAGCAAACACGCATAATATCGGCATTTTTTCGTAAATTCCACATCCGACGACGCATAACTTGGGCGATCGCCTTATAGCTACCCATTTCACTCAATTCCGTCAGTAAATCTGTGAGAATATCCACCCAACCATTAGTGGCCACTTCTACCAAAATTGCCTTTTTATTGGCAAAATGACGAAAGAGAGTTCCCTCTGCTACCCCTGCACTTTGTGCTAAATCCCGGGTTGTAGTTCCCTCAAATCCTTGGGCGGCAAATAACCGTTGTGCTGCTTGTAAAATCTTTGTGCGCGTCTGTGCTTCCGATGGTGGGGGAGAATGGAAAACTCGCATAGTAGTTATTTTGATATCTCCAAAACATTATTTGTAGCCCTATTGTGCAACATCAGATGCAAAAATCACTGAAGGCTTAATACAAGGTTAACTCTCTTTGTACTAATGACTCTATTTTTCAAGTAATGTAAATTTACTTTAACTTTTGCTTATGTTCCAGACAATTCTACACATTCTACCCATTTGTCTCAAAAAGTCTTCATCTGTGAATTTATCGCCACAATCAGGTTTAAAACCTCGTCTTTTCAGGCAAAAATTTGGGGATCAGAATATAAATCCCCATCAAAACAACGGCCTTGTCCCTCCCTTCTGCTTCCTACCTTCCTTAATTCGTCCTTTTTTAGCCACTAGTTTGGCATTACTCCTATTTACTTGGGGATGGATACCAAAAGTGGCTATAGCCTTGCAAAAATCCCCCACATCCATTCAGCCTTACCTGCAACGAGTAATTAATCAACTAACAGAATTTCGCCTCGATAATGGACTAAAATTCATTGTTTTAGAAAGACATCAAGCCCCAGTCGTTTCCTTTCTCACCTATGCTGATGTTGGTGGTGTAGATGAACCAGATGGACAAACAGGAATAGCCCACTTTCTTGAACATTTGGCATTTAAAGGAACAAAGCGAATTGGTACTACCAACTATAAAGCTGAAGCACCACTTTTAGATAAATTAGAACAGTTAGACAACCGGATCAAAATCGCCAAAAAAAGCGGTAAAACAGATGAAATAGCTAAACTAGAAACTGAATTTAAAACAGTAGAAGCCCAAGCCCTAAAATTAGTCAAACAAAACGAAATGGGGGAAATAGTCGAACAAGCTGGAGGAGTGGGTTTAAATGCCAATACTTCTTCCGAAGCGACCCGCTATTTTTACAGCTTTCCCTCAAATAAATTGGAATTATGGATGTCCTTAGAATCAGATCGGTTTTTAGATCCTGTATTTCGGGAATTCTATAAAGAAAAAGATGTAATTTTGGAAGAAAGACGCTTGCGAGTGGAAAATTCTCCTATCGGTATGATGGTGGAAAAATTCATAGATGCTGCTTTTAAAGTTCATCCTTACCGACGACCTGTAATTGGTTATGACGAAGACATTCGTAACTTAACACCACAGAATGTTAAACAATTTTTTGATGCTTATTATGCTCCCAGTAATTTAACTATTGCCATTGTTGGTGATGTCAACCCCAGTGAAGTCAAAAAACTCGCACAAACTTACTTTGGACGTTATCAAGCTAAACCCAAACCCCAACAAAAATTACCCGTAGAACCCAAGCAAACCGCCACCAGAGAAGTTACCTTAGAATTGCCTACCCAACCCTGGTATTTGGAAGGTTATCATCGTCCTCCTATTACCCATCCCGACAATGCAGTTTATGAAATTATCGGTAGTTTATTGAGTGATGGTAGAACATCAAGACTGTTTAAGTCTTTAGTTGAAACACAACGTTTAGCCCTAAATGCTCAAGGTTATAGCGGTTTTCCAGGGGATAAATATCCTAATTTAATGTTCTTTTATGCTCTTACATCTCCAGGAACAACAGTAGATCAAGTAGCGATCGCCCTCAGACAAGAAATTGATAAACTCAAAACCGAACCTGTATCTATTATGGAATTAGAGAGAATCAAAACCCAAGCCAGAGCAGGTTTATTACGCACTCTAGATTCTAATATGGGCATGACAGAACAACTATTAGAATATGAGGTTAAAACCGGGTCTTGGCGTAATTTATTTCGGCAATTAGATAAAATTTCCGCCGTCACACCAGATGATATTCAACGGGTAGCAACAGCAACATTTACCCCAGAAAATCGCATAGTTGGCAAGTTGTTAAGTAAGTCGGCTTAATTATATACGACTCACAGATCCCCGACTTCTTTTGAGAAATCGGGGATATTGTTGTTCATAACTCCCCCAAGGATTGCTATCAAAAGAGGTAGTAGACTTGAGACCAGTCCTTACTGTTTGGATTTTGGTAGTCCAGTTTGTACCTCACAGATATGCAATCTGCTGTATAAGCAGCAACAGAGAGAAATTAAATAAAAATTAAATAAAAATTAAATAGAAATCTCTGTAATTCTTCCCTATTGACCATTCCCCATTCCCCATTTATTACTTTTTATCTTATACCCTGTTTTTTTTGAACGTCTAGGTTTAATATATTTACTAGATGTATACCAAGCATGAAAAAAACAAACAATCTCTATATAAACACTAGGAAAATAACGTGCTGAGAAAATTAAGGAAACTTGTCAGATCGAGTATTGTCAAGGTCAGTGCAATAGTTTTTTTGACCATACTTTCAGTCATGGCGGGAAATCTGTTTGCCGCCACCAAGGTCAGCAGTGCCCCCGCAGCAAATGATATCACCTGTCCACCTGCACCGGCAGGTAAAATGTATCGCTTTATTGAGGGCATAGATAAATGTCTTGTCCCCTTGGGTCAGTCAGAACTGGAAAAGCTAAATGATCCTTTTGCCACGAAAATACTTCGTAAAGGCATTTATCCAGATACAGTAGCGGATCTAGATAAAAAAATAGGAGATAAACTGGGCTATAAACCTACCACCTACATCGTGGGTGAAGGGGTGCAAATTCCCGCCACCGTAGCAACCAGAGATAATGTTCGTGGACTGCGTTACCTATTCACCTGGGGAAATAACGAAAACGAAAGCAAAATCATGATGTCTAAACTGGGTGCAACCAGTAAGCAGTCCATGACTGAGGTCATATCCTTTGACGAGAAAAGCAAAGAATATAACTACTACCTGCTCCGTCCCCAAGTACCAGAATTCTATGCCAAAAAAGATTTCCCCTACGTTTGGGCTTATGTAGGTAATACTCCCATGGCGCAGGGAACACCGGCAATGGGACATGGATGTTTTTCCTGTCACCATAACGGTCTACCAGTCATGAGAGAGATTGAACTGCCTTGGAACAATTGGCATTCTCAAAGAGCTATTACCGCATCTACCCAATTACCCGAAAAAATTGTTACAGAAGGATACTTCATACAACGGCGGGGTGGGGACATATTTGAACCGATTATTAGAGGCAACTTCCAGGAATATTACACTAACTGGTTAAAAAACCGTACCACCACTAAAAATGGTGTCACTCAGATCCGTGACGTAGATAAAATGTTGCGTCACGTCACTACCAATACTACCGTTAACCTTAAATCAACGGATGTTCAGAGCGAAGGAGTTAATACCAGCCCACCTAACCTAGATATTGCTGGTGTACCTCCCAACGATACATTCTTAGCCGATACCCTTTTGCAGACAACCTTGGGTCTAGACTATAAAACGCTGTCTGTGAAACTGCCTCGGAAAGAATATGATGCCTATTTGAAACAACATAACTTCAAATTGGTAGGAACAAAAGAATTTTTCCGTGGTAGCGAGAAAGCCTTTGAATATCCGGGATCTACATATTTTGCCTTCTATGTGCCTCAAGTGCCAGCTGAAGACATTTACATGACACAAAAGCTGATGCAGTCAAGGATTCTGACAAATAAATTTGTTGCTTCTATCTTGATGGTGGACTTCAAAAATCCCCTATTCTCCGAAAAACGCACCAGTCTGGATAAATATGCCCAACAAATAACTACAGGCACAATTACCAATGGTGTTAGTAGCGTACCTGGGGACTTTGTGAACAAAATTAAGCAAACCGGTGCAAAAGCCTGTACTGCTAGTAATTTTGATAATTGTTCCGCAGAAGAACAGTTTTTGTATAACTGGGAGTTACCCGATCAGGAATGGAAGCAGATCACAGCCAAACGCTTACAAACCTACGTCAATTCCATTGCCAATCTTGAACCCAGTCAACGATTAGATTATCTAATGCGCTGGAGTGTCAAACAACAGATGAGTTTTGCTCAAGAACCCCGCTTCTGTAAGTTTTTCGAGTCTAGATCACTGTTCCCAGAAAGTGACCTAGCCCAAACGCCCGAACCATGTTGATGAAGTTGGCAATTTAAACTCATTAGCAAATCAATCTGTAGAGATGTTCTATCCAATATCTCTACAGTTCCACTGGATATCACAGATTAAAATGGAGGTCTGATTAAAATGACAAAATTCACGCGCCGTCATCTCTTTCAAGCTGCTGGGGGAGCATTTGCTGCTTGGGCGTGGCATCAACTACCATTCAATGACAGCAATGCAGTTTATGCCCAAAAGACTCCCTTTGTATTTGATACACCCGGCTTTCAGAACGACTTGCTCCCAGGTGAGGCAAGACAAAAACAGCTATTAAGAGCGCGGTGGAATGAAGACATGAATCGCTTAACCGAGCGACTGATTCAAAATGAACCTTGGAATTTTACCAATCAACCCACCCTCACCCATTATTATAATCCTCGGACAACGAAAGTCCCAGACGGAGCAGCAGTAGTTCCCATCACTTGGTTAGCCTATCCCAACCGGATCAAATATGCATTTCCAGAAGTGGGTAGACGCAAACATTGGGAATATGCTGATAATGGCGTTCCCGATCCCACCTATGAACCCAAAGGACCAAGAGGTTGGCAAGATGAGTATTGTGAATGGAGTGTGACTCGTAATGCCCAAGGCAAAATTACTAAAGTTTCTTTCACCAGCGAAACTAGAGAGTATTGGTATGCTCTATGGAATGTAGAACCCAAAGCTGTATTACGCCTCTATCAACAACTGGTAAACAAACAAGTCAAGTTAGAGGATTTGTATCTACGAGACAAAAATGGTCAGCCAATTATTGATCCCCAAACCAACAGACCCGCCTATAACGAATTGAATAAATGGAATAATACAACTAAAAATGGCATTGCCCATCTGATTGGTGAATTTAACTCCCTGCAAGGGGCAATGTTTTTAGGTGGCCAGTCCACAATGGTGCGAAAGGATGAACAGGGTAATCCCATGACCGATGCCAGTCAACTGGTAAACTGTGGTCTTCATGGTACTCCTAACCGGAATAGTGATCCTTTTATTGGGGCTAGAGTTAACGATTTGGTGCGTCTAGGTGTGCGCGTTTCTCTCATGAACCCTGTGGGAATCTATATCCAAGAACCCAATTTCCAAACCTATGAACTTCCTACCAATGCTCCCTCAAATGTCAAGCCTTCAGACTTCTGGAAAGTTGTGCGCGGCCGTAAACGTAAACCGGGAGAAGATTCGGATTTCATTCTTCATGCTGTCTATGAAGTCCCCCCAGGATTGGGCTTTACGGTAGGTGATATAACCATTGCCGGCTTCCCCATTAACTATGGTGCTCAAATTGCGGAAACCATGCAGATAGATGTAATTGGCGAAGGTATACCCCAGGAAAAAACTCCTAAAATCTATAGCTGTGCGGAAACTGCAACTATTCCCTATCCGGCCGTATTGCGAGAACGAAAACTCCTCAAAGTGGGTGAGCGTTCCAATTTGAATATGCGAATTGAGCAAGGATCAACTGTACAGGATGTGGCACTCAAAACTAAACATTGCGATGCCAACACCTCGATTGAATTTGTTGGCGGTCCGGGTGTTACAGTCCAAAAAACTGGTTTTCGTGACGAAAAAGATTACCAACTATTCATTCTCACCCTCACCATTGCTAAAAATGCACCTTTAGGTAATCGTTCCATATTGGTGAAAAATTCTCAGGGTGTCAGCGGTCCTGCCAGGTATGGACTATTAGAGGTAGTACCCCCCAAAACTTTAGGGAAATAGGTGACGGTTAACTGTTAACAGGCAAGAGGGAAGGGAATTTTCTCCTCTGCCCCTCCGCCCTCCTGTTCTACTTGTAATAGTCGGTAATTTTGGCAATCTTACCTTGCTTTAATTCCATCACCGAAACTCCTTCAATCTGGAATGGTTTGCCTTGATCCGTACCAGTCATTAACCACTGAACAGCGATTTTTTCTGGGTTTTGTCCTATTACATCTAAAGTTTTGAATTTTAAATCAGGAATGGCTGTAAACTGTTCCTGCAAAAATTTCTTTACTTCCTTGATTCCTTGAAAAGATGCACCTGTTGCCATATCTCTAAAACTGATATCTTGTGCATAATAATTACTAGCTGTTTCTAAATTCTTATCAGTTAAGAATTTTAAATAGCTATCAGCAAATTTTCTGGCGTTAAATCTCTTTTGCGAATAGCCTTTAACTCCTGCTTCCTGTACTTCTACTTTTTGATTGGCATAAACATTGGCATTACCAATGGGTAACAATAGAGTCGAGATTATGGCTAAGGGAATCAACTTTTGCATTTAAGTTTCTCCTAACTTTTTTACAAAGGTGTTTACTAACTACTATATATAATTTTGATGATATTTTGATCGAAAAATTTCAGATTTGAGATTTTGAATGATAAATTTTCGGTACAAGTCCCGGATTTTCAGAGCAGAATTAATCCAAAATCTATTGACATAAAAATTAGTGAAGATTAATCTGATAATATTTCTGGATAAAGCTGGACTTTATTTTTCGTTGTAGAGACATTCCTCTGGCACATCTCTACTAAACTTATTTGGTCTGGTATACTATAGAAATTGTTGAGTTTCCTAAATATAACTTGTATCGTTGGCAAGTTTAGATCAAACTAATAATTATCAATCTGACTTTTGACTATGATTACCAAGAATACTCTTGATAAAATATTAGGGATTTTTCTGGCTTTTATCATCGCAGTTGCAGTTACAATCTGCGGCTGGGATCAGGCCCTTGCCGCCGAAATTCCCACTCCGCCATTACGTGCTGTGGAAGGATCAGCAAACACAATGGGTGCTTGGTATACTCCTCCTATGCCTAAGAATATTAATGAGCGCGTCGCAGGACTCCACGCCGCATTATTACCTAACGGCAAAGTGCTAATTGTTAATGGTGGTGATGCCCGTTCCTACTTAGCTTGTCCTAACTTTGTTTGCAGCGATAAAATTAAAGGTAAAGACACAAGAAAATCCTGGTTATTTGACAATACCTCCCTATTTGATCCCAGTGTTTCCGATCCTTTTCCCATCCTAGATGCTAAAGGCAACCCCGTTAGCAGTATTAGCTATGCTGAAAACCCCGTTAAAGAAATCTTCAAGTTTATTGCTGGTAAACCCACTAGCGTTATTGACTATAACGCCAACCCCTATACCAAAATTAAATCACCTCCCTCGCCAGTTAAATATAAAGGCAGTAACGAAGATCAGGTTAATGATCCTTTTTGCGGTGGTAATGTTCACTTACCGGATGGTGATGTTCTGTTTATCAGTGGTTCTTGGTTTCCCTACCCTGCACCCACACCCCTAGGTACAAAAGTAGCTAACCGTTATAACTGGAGAGAAAATAAATGGGAATTGGCTGGAGAAATGGCTGATGGTCATTGGTATCCTGGTTTACTACCTTTAGATAATGGTAAAATTGCCGTTTTCTCAGGAATTGGCTTCAATGAACTGGCCGTATCCACTAAATTTGAAGTTTACGATCCTAATAAACCAGCTAAAGATGCTTGGAAATCCATAGATATTAAGAACTTACCCAATAGTCCCTATAAGACCCTTAAAGAAGACGGTCAACCTGATTTTATTGATCTCTATCCCCATACCTACCCCACTAAAGATGGTCGTTTCTTAATTACTGGTGACTCAGGTGGGACAAGGGAACTACCACCCCGCAAAACCCATAATACTTATTTCCTGTCTATCAATGACTCGGAAAACGGCTTATCAGTTAAATTTGATCCTGGTCCTAAACGTGCGGGATGGTCTAAATACTACACTACTAGTGTTCCCGATCCTAATTCTCCCGGGGACATTTTGCTGATGGGTGGTTTAGAAGGTTCAAATGATCCCACTTTGGGTCCTGATACACCAGTTCCAGGAGAAAGAACTACGGCAGAATTAGAACGGTGGTATGCTCCTGTTTCTGGAAATATAGGTAAATGGCAACTGAACGAGAAGTTTCTTGGTTCTAGTCCCTCTAGTCGTCGTGCTACTTTGAATGCTGTTATTCTACCTAGCAAACAAATCTTGGTTGTAGGTGGGGGTAACTATGTCTTCCATCTCCCTGTTCATCATCCTCTATTAATGACACCTGATCCCCAAACTAGTCAAGGTTATAAAACTGAGTGGATGAATCCAGGCACAGAACCTAGACTTTATCATAATAATGCCCTACTATTACCAGATGGACGAGTTTTAGTGATTGGTGGCCAGGGTGCTTATGCCGGTTGGGATGACCGTAAGGGTGCAATTAAACCTCCGGTGAATGTATCTCAACAACTGCGTTTAGATATCAAACCCGGTGGTGTGGAAATAGCAGAACAGGGGCAAAATTATTTATCTGCGGAAACTTGGCAACCAGAAATATTTAATCCCCCCTATCTATTTATAGATGGCCCACGGCCAGAAATTACTCAAGCACCTGAAAAAATTACTTATGGTGCGGTGGCAAGTATTGGGGTGACCAATGCAACTGAAAAGGCATCTCTGGTTTTAATTAGATTAGGATCAGCTACTCATGGTCTAAATTTTGATCAGCGTTTGGCGGATCTGAAGTTTAACCAGAACATCAGTAATAATGCTGATGCAAGGATGGCGAGTGTTTCCTTCTCTGCTCCCACTGATAAACATCTGAATCCTCCTGGTTACTATATGCTGTTCTATGTCAATGGCAAGGGTAAGCCTTCCCATGGGAAAATGGTGCAGTTAGTTCTTGAGCAAGCTTAACGGGTGATACGTTAAGGGGTTTAGCGGTGCTAAACCCCTACCCAATGATAGTTTTTATTGTTTATTTTAAGGTAGTTCTTCCTTATCAACTCCATGATAACAAATTTAGAATCCGTTGTCAACCCCCAATACTCTCTTTTTCTGCGTTTTTCTAGAAGAAATTTATCTTTTTTGTAACTACATAATATTAATTGGATCAACATCAATTGTGAAACTGACAGAGCTAGGACAAAGCGATCGCACTTCTGGCCAATCTGGTAAATTAGGTAAAGCATCAGGGGCAAACTTGAGTAATATTTGCCAGCGATAACGGTTAGCTACTCGTAAAATATTAGCTGGTGTGGGGCCTAATATCTCAAATCCTTCTTTATCACTCAAAAATGTGGCGATAATTTGGGATACATTTTGGACTTGAATAGGATCTAAGCTATTTAATCGCAATAAAATTAATCTGCCATAGGGGGGATAATTCAGTGCTTGTCTTTGTGCTAACTCCGTATCCGCAAAAGATTGATAATCATGTTTTTGCACAGCTTCAATAATCGGATGTTCTGGGGTATAGGTTTGGATAATTACCCTTCCTGGATCATCTCCTCTTCCGGCTCTTCCTGCAACTTGAGTGAGTGTTTGAAATGTGCGTTCATTGGCGCGATAATCGGATAAATGCAATAATCCATCCGCCGCAACCACACCTACTAAAGTAACTTGGGGTAAATCCAACCCTTTTGTTAACATTTGTGTTCCCACCAATAAATTGGCCTCACCATTCGCAAATTTAGTTAGGAGTTCACGGTGTGAACCTTTCTTTGTAGTGGTGTCACTATCAAAGCGAATAATTTTCAAATTGGGAAATTGCCTATTTAATTCCTGCGCTACCCGTTGAGTACCGCTACCGAAAAATTTCAAATAAGGTGAACTGCATTCAGGACAATGGGGAGGATGTAATCGTCCATAGTTGCAATAATGACAGCGTAATAATTCTGGTGCTCCTGCTTCGACATGATGATAAGCTAGGGATACGTCACAGTGGGGACATTCCAACACATAACCACAACTGCGACAGGAGACAAAGGTGCTATGTCCACGACGGTGGATAAATAATATTCCTTGTTGTTGTTTTTCTTGTAATTGTTGCAGGGCATTTTGCAACTTTCTACTAAAAATAGAGCGATTTCCCTCTTTCAACTCTTGACGCATATCTACTATTTCCACCGGTGGTAATGGCCGGGAGTTAATGCGTTCTGGTAGTGAGAGATATTGATGATTTCGACTCATCCAACTTTCTAAAGAGGGAGTTGCAGAACCTAAAATTAGGGGACAATTTTCTAAAGTGGCTCGCCATTGAGCGACGGTGCGGGCATGATAGGTAGGAATGGGGGTGTCTTGTTTAAAGCTGCTATCATGCTCCTCGTCTAGGATAATTAAGCCTAGATTGGGTAGAGGTGCAAAAATGGCGCTACGCGTACCGATGATGATTTGTGGCTCTCCTGTGAGCATTTGTCGCCAGGTGTCGTAACGTTCACCATCGGATAGGGCACTGTGATAAACCTGAACTTTGTTACCGAACCTGGCGCGGAATCTATCTGTAAGTTGGGGGGTGAGTCCGATTTCGGGAACTAAAACCAGGGCGGATTTTCCTTGTTCGACTATGGGTGATATGGCTTGTAAGTATACCTCTGTTTTCCCTGAACCTGTTACCCCGTGTAACAATACTTGAGCAAATCCAGTTAAGGAGTTAATAATTTCTAATGCGTTATTTTGCGCTAATGTTAAGGATTTGTGACTGTCTTCGAGAATAGTTACGCTCTGTTCTCGGCGTAGTATTTCCCTGTCTTCAATAACTATGTAGCCTTTATCTACTAAAGCTTTGAGGGTGGAAGTGCTGGCGCTGCAAAGTTGTAATAATTCACTTTGCCACATTTCTCCTCCTTGTCGGCGTAAAACTTCGACAATTTCTTTTTGACGGGTTGTTAAGTCGTCATCATTATCCAAAAGAGTGACAGCTTTTTGTAATTTAGGCTGGGTGAGTCGTGGCGGTTCTAAATAGTTTTCTGCTAATCCTAATCGGATTAGTTCCCGGATTCCCCGATAGGCGGCTTTAACTTTTTGTTGAATGTAGTGGTAACTATAATCTGCTGTTGGCGTTTTTTGTAGCAGATTGATTACTTGCTGCGCTATAGGACTGATATAAATAGCTAGATTTTCGTTAACCAAAGGAGTTAAGCGGAGACGACGTTGCGATCGCCCTAACAAGCCCGGTGGTAAAGCGACGCGAATTACTTGAATTAAGGGTGTATAGTAATAAGCTGCAACTCGATTAAGTAAAATCCAGTAACCAGGGGGAAAAAACCCTTGACTGACAACATCTTCTACTTCCCGAATTTTTTCTAAAGGAATATCTACATCAGGTTGAACTAATAAGCGAATTGCAATACCACCCACCTGTGTTGCACCAAAGGGAACGCTTAAAATATCCCCAGGTTTGATGAATAACTGATCTGGTATTTTATAGGTAAACAAGTCCAAACAGCCTGGACAGTCTACAAGCACTTCCACCCATTGAGACAAATTTGTTTGAGACTGATAGGATCGTCCAGGTTCGGCCACAGCTATAGGCGATGGATGTACACTACTGTTATACATAACGTTTCGATTTATCATCCAAGCTCACTTAATTCTATCCTTAACTTTTACCTGATGTAAATAGTATTTTACAATACTTACATAAGACATAATACTTGATAATCTGGAATTTGTGTAATTTACCAGACAAATAAGTAAGTTGGCCTTAAAAATTATCGTTATAGCAAGAGAACAGGGAGAGAGAAAAGCTTGACCTTTCGTGAGATATTGCCTTCTTAACGAGATTGAAAAAATTAGCTGATATAAAGAAGTATCAACCAGGTTATCTGATATCATCGAACTATTAATTTTTCTGCTTTACTTCTAACTCTAGCGTCAGAAATAATCGCCAAGAATGTAATCATGAGAGAGAGATATAATGAGAATTTATCACATCCACATTATGACCGTTAACAACTAGATTGACAATAATTAAATTGATCTTATGAATTAATCTATAAAGGGGAATAAGAAATAAGACAGAGAGTTTTTACACCTATTGATAGATACTAAATATTTTCTAAATATGAGATGCTTTGAAACGATAAATATTATCCGGATTGGGAGTTAGCATTTTTGTAATTTGGATCATTTAGTAAATTTTCGGAGGAACAAATAACTCTAGTACCAAAAAAAGATGTTTATTCAAATACTCCCAGTATCCAAACCGGACAAACCAGAAAACTTTGCAAAAAATACACAAAAAATTAATATATCCCCTTCCTTCATGAACTTATGGAGATACAGAACAACTAACAGGCAACAAACGACAGGATTTTTTGACAAATCATTTAGGATAGATATATAGACTTGTTTATCAAATCTTTTGATATTTGTTAAAGTTGTCATCAGTGGGTTTGACATATTTGGTAATTAGGAAAAGAATGAAGAATATGTCTATTGAGCTTCTGTTAAGAGTTAGTTTTTCGCTGAGGTTAAAGCCAGTAATGATTATAAGTTGCATCTAGCTAGAACTAAAAATAATGGACAAATACTGATTTACGTTCTAGGAGAGGAATGATCAAAAAGAGAAGATTTTGCTAGAGAACGAGGGTGTATTTGTCCTGAAGGGAAAACTACCAAGTCTTAAAAGAGGCTGTTGTAATTAAATTATGTACCAAACAAAGCAACCATCCCTAAAGGAAACTATGAATTTTGCTGAATTGGGAACAATGGAAATACTGGAGAATATTACTGATCATGAAGAACCATCGTTGGAAAGTTTAGATCAAGTAGTATATGAGGATGCGGTAATTATCGAGAATTTGGAATCAGAAGAACGGAATAGCGATGACATGGCTGCTGCCCGTCCTTCGGGATACAATAAAACCGAAAATGATGATGCTGTTGGTGCTTTTTTTAAAGAAATGGCACGTTATCCCCTACTCAAACCTGATGAAGAAGTAGAGTTAGCGAGACGAGTGAGATTTTTAGAAGAAGTCAAAGAATTACAAGCAGGATTGGAATTGGAACTGGGAACTCATCCCAGTAAAGTTCAAGTTGCTTCCAAGTTAGATATGACGGAAAAACAACTGGAAAGTCGCTTGTATCAGGGGAGAGTAGCTAAACGGAAAATGATTCGTTCTAATCTACGATTAGT
Organism: Cuspidothrix sp.; assembly: GCA_046080125.1. GTDB lineage: Bacteria > Cyanobacteriota > Cyanobacteriia > Cyanobacteriales > Nostocaceae > Cuspidothrix. Next base: position 23,869 of record JBJTTJ010000059.1, on the reverse strand, counting down.
AGTATCTATTGCTAAAAGATATCTCAATCGGGGCGTACCCTTTCTAGATTTAATTCAAGAAGGTGCAATGGGTTTAAACCGGGCTTCGGAAAAATTCGATCCCGATAAAGGATATAAGTTTTCTACGTATGCTTATTGGTGGATTAGACAAGCAATTACAAGAGCGATCGCTAATGATGCCCGAACTATACGCTTACCAATCCACATTGTTGAAAAACTTAATAAACTAAAAAAAGCCCAACGGGAACTTAAACAAAAACTCTCTCGCAACCCAACAGAGGCCGAAATGGCCGAAGCTTTGGAAATTACCGTTCACCAACTGCGTCAACTCCAACAACTTCGCCGTCAAGCACTTTCTCTTAACCATCGTGTCGGGAAAGAAGAAGACACAGAGTTAATGGACTTACTAGAAGACGAAGATAACCAGTCTCCTGAAGCCAAAATGAACGAAAACATGATGCGTCAGGAGATATGGGAAGTCCTTGGGGACGTACTCACCCCACGGGAAAAAGATGTCATTTCCCTCCGCTATGGACTCACCACCAGCGAACCCTGCACCCTAGAAGAAGTGGGTAATATGTTTAACCTTTCCCGTGAAAGAGTTCGCCAAATTCAAAGTAAAGCTATGCGAAAGTTACGTCGTCCCCACATAGCCAAGCGTTTAAAAGGTTGGTTGGTATAAGTTATTAGTCATTAGTCAATTGTCATTGGTTCGTTGTTCCAAAAATCCATCCGGGATATAAACTATGAACTGTAGAATACAGACAAAAGACTAATGACTGCTAATACTAATTTAATCATCCGTTTTGTTGAACCTAGAGATTGTGCTGTCTTGTTTGAATTGGTGCAGGGATTGGCAGAATACGAAAAATTAGCTCATACTGTAACTGGTGATGCTAAACAACTCCATCAGCATTTATTTGGCTCACCAAAATATATAGAAGCAATGTTAGCAGAAATTGATGGTAAAGCAGTGGGCTTTTCCATGTTTTTTCATAATTATTCTAGCTACCTAACCAAGCCAGGAATTTATTTAGAAGATATTTATGTTATCCCCGAATATCGTCAGCAAGGTATTGGTAAAGCACTTTTAATCAAAGTTGCTCAAATAGCAGTAGAAAGGGATTGTGGACGCTTAGAATGGAATGTTTTAGATTGGAATGTATCAGCCCAGAAATTTTATTATCGTATGGGAGCAGAAATGATAGAAGATTGGCGGATTTGTCGTGTCAATCAAGAGAATTTAATTAAATTAGCAAATCAATAATTAAAGGTTGACTGTTATGGTAGGGAACGGGGAACAGGGGACAGGGAAAACTTCGACAAGCTTTTGTGCATCCCAGGGAACAAAGTTGAAAATAATTTAAAAATCTCCTAACTTTTCGTAAATATAATAAGCAGTTTCCTCCATACCTAAAGATTGATAAGTCCTTTGAGCGACTAAATTATCTCGCTCTACATAAAGTCTGAATCCACATATTTTAAAACCATTTTGAGGCTTTTGGGCTTCCCGTTTAACAAATTGATAAAGTTTTTTAAAAATACCTTGACGGCGAAAATCTGGATCAACATATACACTCATAATCCACCAATATAAACCATTACGCCAGTCACTCCATTCTGTGGTAATCATTAATGAACCCACAACTTGATGATTTTTTTGAGCGACTAAATAAAATCCTAAACTGGGGGTTTCTAATAATGTTTCTATTCCCTTAATCATCTCATTTTCTGGGAGTTTTTTATGTTCTGTTTCATATACCAAAGCTTGATTAAATTTCACTAAAATTTCCAAATCCTTTAATTCACCTTTACGAATTAATAAATCTTCTGACATGGTTATTTTCCTTTATAAACTTGAATCCCCGACTGTTAAGACGGGGATATTATCATGATCCAATGAGTAGGTAGACGTGAGATCAAAAAAATAATTGAAGAAAAGTAAAATGGCCAATTTTTAACACCAATCTACTTATTAGAAATAAGATTGCAGTGTGCCTTTTCTTCTAATATCTAAAGTTGCACAATGGAAAGAACCACCAAAGGTATTAAAATTACGGAAATTACAAGGAATTGGTGTAAATCCCCAATCTTTTAATAATCTAATCATAGGTTCATCTTGCCTTTCAACAATCACCCTATTTTCATCAATTGATAAAACATTCATCCCTACGCCTCTACTACTCATAAACAGAGGATGATCCGCCGGTAGGGCAAATTCTTTAACTTTGATTACATCCCAACTATCGAACATATCAGGAAGTTTATCAACTTTATAAGGATGTATTAAAACCTTACCAGGAGCTAGAGGTACAAAGGTAGCATCAATGTGCATTGCTGATTGGTCTTTGAATTTCAGTTCATGAATTCTATACTCATCACCTAAACATCTTCGCATCCATTCAATGCCAAACTGATTGGTAACTTGACTTTGTTGCACAAAAATATCTCTACCACATCTACTAAATTCCGCCGCATCAAATACAGGTTCAAATTCAGTTAATGAAGAGTTAAATGGCGCATCTTCATCTGCCTCTTCGTATTGATAGTTATATAGTTCATCGCGCAATTCTGGTTTAGGTGCGGGCAGCCATTGTGCACCGGCATGAAAATACTCTTTAATGAGGGAACGATAGGCGTTAATTTCAAAGAATCTAGACCGCCAAGGCATGGGTGCTTCTATCAGTTTGTCACCTACTACAATCATCACATCTCTAGGCATTGCCCCATAAAGACCACTGGGACTTTGCCAGTCGGGAGTTCCATAGGGAAGAGAGTAATTTACGGCCTCGGGACGACGAACTTTCACACCTTCTGCCTCTAGAATGTGAACAAGTTCCTCTAGGTCTTTTTCCCCAGCTTTAATTAACTCTTCGGGAAATAATTTACCTCCGTAGCTACGGAACAGATCCCAATAACGCTGTGGCATGGTGGCCTTAACTGTGATGTGCCAAGGTGGTATAACTGCACCATCTAATCGCCCTACAATTACCTCTTCCAATAAATCCCATTCGTTGAATGAGTTAACAATCGGTGTTACTGATGGGGTTGATTGCTGATTAAATGTCATATTTATGTCAATTTGAGAACAAAGTATAGTTTCTAAAAACTATACAAGTGAATGTTCAGGTATATTATGGTATTATGAAACACGAAATCAAGATATACACTTTTAATAATGACTAATGTTATTGACAGAGAACTAGATAAGCCAATAGATAAGGTGGAATTTAAGCCAGTTATCCTGGATTTTATCTTGTTGTTTATAGCAGTATTACTTGTATCTCTAGACCCCATATTAACAAGATTAAGTGAAAATGAGTTGGGTGCAAACGCCACAGTGTTTAATCGGGAATTAATAGCTGCGGTCATATTCTTGTTTTGGCAAGGAATACAGTTTATCTGGAACAGCCAATCTAATTTACCATCATCTCAAGAGTCAAAACCCATTACTTTAGAGACTTTACTGATTTTTCTGGCGGTGGTAATTTGCGGAGAGGTCTGTTTAGTGACTTGGGCTTTATCCTTGACTCAAACTAGCGTCGCTAACTCTAATCTTTTACATAATTTACCATCGGTTTTTGCTGTATTGGGAGGGTGGTTATTCCTGGGACAAAAATTCGATAAGACCTTTATTATGGGGATGATAATTGCTGTGGGGGGCGCAATATCCATTGGGATTCAAGATTTACAAGTTTCTCCTGATCACTTGATAGGTGATGCTTGGGCGTTATTCTCGGCTATTGTCTATGCTGGGTATTTTTTAACTATAGAAAAACTGCGATCGCAATTTTCATCTCTGACTATTTCTCTATGGTATTGCATCCTTTCTAGTCTGATTCTTTTACCCTTTGTCTTAGTTTTTGAAAATCAACTTTTCCCCAGTTCTATTTTAGGCTGGATCAATATCTTCTCTTTGAGTCTTCTCTGTCAAGTCATTGCTTCCATCATTTTTATCTATCAACTAAAACAATTTTCATCTGGTTTTGTTTCCCTATTTATGTTATTGCAACCAATTATTACAGCAGTATTAGCATGGATAGTGTTCCAAGAAAATTTAAGCTTCCTCAATTGGATTGCTTTTTTCGTTGTTTTAGTAGGTATCTACTTTGCTCAGTCCGGTGAAGGAGTCAAACATTAATCTTAACATAACTATTCAGCCAGATCTCCGACTTCTTATGATTAATTTATAATTAAAGAAGTCGGCAATCCTATCTTATAACAATGATAATAAACCGCAGATGGACGCAGATGGACGCAGATGATTTCGTACTTCACGCTTATCGGGAAATGCTATAACAGAGAACAGTTTCAAGCAAGGTAAATTTTAATATCCCTGACTCCGATGACTAGGAAAACTAATTTTACATCTTGGGTAACTTGTCCCCAACCCAACCCAGAAGCTAAATTACGCCTATTTTGCTTTCCCTTTGCTGGTGGTAGTTCCACAGCTTTTCGTACTTGGCCTAATTATTTACCTAAAACTATCGAAGTCTGTCCCATTGAAATTCCCGGTAGAGGTAGACAAATAAAATCACCTTTATATACAGAAATACAACCTTTAGTCCAAAAAATAGCCACAAATATCATCCCTTATCTAGATAAACCTTTTGCCTTTTTCGGTTATAGTATGGGGGCATTAATTGGTTTTGAGTTAATTCGGTTACTACGTTCTGCATATAATTTTTACCCTTTATATCTTTTTATTGCTGCACGAGGTGCTCCCCAATCTCCTAATCAAAACCTGCCAATTTCTCAATTACCAGATGCAGATTTTTTAGTGGAAATTGCCGAATTTAATGGTACTCCTCTAGCAGTGTTAGAAAATACAGAACTAATGGAGATTTTCTTGCCAATTATGCGTGCTGATTTTACACTTTTAGAATCCTATATTTATAGGAAAGAACCTCCTCTAGATTGTCCTATTACTGCCTTTGGAGGTTTACAAGACCAATCTGTTAGTTATAATAGCCTTTTAGCATGGCAAGTCGAAACCATTGCTGATTATTCCTTGCAAATGATTGAGGGTGATCATTTTTTTATGAATACAGCTATAATCACTTTACTTAACAGTGTGAGTCAATATTTACAGCCTTATATCTAAGAGGTTTTTGTCATATCAGAATAACTTTTCAAACATCATCTAAGGAATCCTATTTGATTATTGAGGAAAATCTATTACATATACAAAACCCTTCTTACTCTCTCAGCTGTTGTGCATTTAATTTGTATAGGTGAAATAAGCATCTTACCTATTACACAGGAGTTCAGAGGAGTTCAGAATATTAGGATTATATAATTTAGCCATGTAACAGCTTAAATCAAATCGGATTTAGATATGTCCGAATTTTTCAATCCATCCTCCCCCACTGTTGATAATATCCACCCTAAGCGGTATTTCCAAAATTAAATATTATTCCCACATATCAGGTTCGGTTATCATCACGATCATATCTATAAAACCGAACTGTAACTAATTCAGTTTCTAGTGTTATTATTTAGTTGGGAGGCTAGAGATTAAGCTTTATGAAAATTAAAAGTTAGTGTCCTCACCAGTGGTGTTATTGTTTACCAAGTCAGAAGCTTAAGATTCAGTCTTACCAAGTCAAAAAGTCCAATAGTGAATTTTTGAGGAGATAGCTATGACACTTGTACGTTGGGATCCGTTCCGCGAAATCGAACGCTGGGACCCGTTCCCGGAAATGGGCATTTTACAGCGCCAGATGAATCGTTTATTTGAACAGTTATTACCAACCGATGGAGGTGAAAGAGTACCGTTGACTTTCATTCCTGCTGCGGAAATTGTAGAAACTGATAGTGATTTGAAGTTAAAAATAGAAATACCTGGTTTGGATGGAAAAGACCTGGATGTGGAGGTAACTCCTGAGTCGGTTTCTATTAGTGGTGAACGGAAGTCAGAAACAACAACAGAAGCAGAGGGTATCACTCGTTCAGAATTTCGTTATGGTAAGTTTCAACGGGTTATCGCTTTACCTGCGGTGGTGGATAATGACAAGGTGGTAGCAGAATATAAGGATGGAATTCTCCATCTGACTATTCCTAAAGCTGAATCAGAAAGACATAAAGCGGTTAAAGTTCGCCTTGGTTAGTAACTGTTTGTTAGGTTGAAGAAAGAAGGATGGGAGGAATAAAATCCTTTCATCCTTCAATTTTTTTGCTGAAAAATAGCTGAAATCATAACTTGTGCGTCAACAATCCACAAATAGTCCAAAATATGTATTTGTAATTATATTAGCGGAAGGCACAGAGGTAAAATACCCTTATTGCTTGGATTTTGCTTGTCCAGTTTGTACATTACGGATAGGCAGTCTGCTGTAATTAATTCTGAAGATAGATGATAAAAATTATTTTGGTATTTACTAGTTATAAATGCGACTAATTTACCATCTATTCCTGTTCATACTTTCAGGTCAAGAATGAGTAAATATATCTCAGTTATTGTTAATATATCGGAAATATCAGTTTGTCTTCCTGGCTTGGATAGGATTTTCTATTTTTTGAAAAACTTCTACAAAAACACTTACTGATACAGTTTCATCGGCTTGAATAGCTATATAAAGAGGATTGAGATTGGTAATTACTAATTATGGCAACCAAAGTAATTGATGTTCGAGAATATACTGTCAGAGCGCACAAAAGACTGATTCATACGCGAGTTTTTCACTTTGTGTGTAAAGAATGTAATCAGGCGACAAAGCGGGAAACTTTCGGAACTCGTCCTTTATATTGTGAAAGTTGTCGTCCTCCCCAACCTCCTAAAAAATCACTTCAGGTATGTGAACCAAGTAAACCTCACCCAATGACTTACACCAGCAATACAGATTTAGTTTGAGTAAACTACTATGAATTCTCCAGGACAATTACAAGCGCCACCTGATGTATTTATCAACCCACTATTGGAATTGCGAGATTATTATGGGAGTCTGGCACAAAAGTACCAGCGTTTGTTCATAGAGGCGCGATCGCAATTAGATCATGTAGAATCTTTATTGTCTACTTGGTCCTGTGGTGATGACAGCGAAGCGATGGAAACTGTGAAGGAAGATTCGCTATTACTGCTGTCTTCTCAACGGACTTCTGCTGTAGAGTGTCTTGAGTCTCCAGAGTCGGAAATTCCCAAATCAGACTCTTCCCTTTCTCAAGTTGGAGAGTCAAAACATTTTTCCTGGCAACGTCGTCACTATGTAGGTAAAGGTGAGGACGTTCCGATGCTTCCCCATTATGAAAATATGACTCGCATGGAAGCATTGAAAAAGCTATTGCGAGAATATGTGGGTACTGTCTGTCACATAGATTTTATCGTGCGATCGCTCTATGGTGATTTAGAGTCTACGATCTTTAAAGTTGTTAAAGGTAGAGTCCAATCATCTCTAACTCAAGGACGGGAAAGTGGTTATTGGTCGGCAATTCCCAACGAACCGGGTTGTTATACCCTAGAGTTAGGTTCACTTGCTCCCAGTCATGTTAGGGGAACACCCAGGGGGATAAAACCCACCAAACCCAGTAAGCATTTCGTCAGGTCTCAGACAAAATTACTAGCGATGTTGCCACAATTTGAGGGTCAATTTCTAATTGATGCCCTCACCTTATTTTTAGAGCAAAATCCGGGACGAGTTTTCAATGTCAATGAAATAGTCTCCGGTATTTATGGAGACCTGGATCCAGAGGCAGTCCGGGAGGTGAAAAACAAGGTTCTCAATGAACTATCTAGGGGTCATCGCACAGGCCGATTTGTCAGAGTTCCTAATCAAATTGGTTTGTATACTTGGGATTTGAATATGATCTCTAGGAAATGAGGCCATACACGAGATACCGGACTTGTTAAAATATCCGGCATCCAGGTCTTTTAAAAACGGAGAAGGAGGGATTCGAACCCTCGGATGGACCTTACGATTCCATCAACAGATTAGCAATCTGCCGCTTTCGACCACTCAGCCACCTCTCCAGGTTATGCAAAATAATAATAGCAAATGTTTTTGAGTTAGTCAAGAGTTATTTTCTAAAATGCTAGTTCAATGACCAGTGATCACTGGTCACTGGTCACTGGACTATAGGACTTGCGATCGCATCCAAGCTGCCGGCAAGGTGCGTAACTTTTTCCATTGGGGAACATAAGCTCGCTGACTGAACACATCATAATCATTGCGCTCAATCATTTCTAAAATCTGCTCATAAAGCATAGATGCAGCCCATACAGGCCAACGAGCATCAGCAGAAAGATATGTAATACCTTTGTCTGCTTGAATATAGAATTTACGGGCGCGATCAATTTGAAACTGCATGAGCGCACGCCATCGATCATCTAATACACCTTGGATACATTCTTCCTCAGTGTAATTAAATTTAGCTAAATCTTCTAGGGGAAGATAGATTCTGCCTCGGCGTGCATCTTCACCAACATCGCGGAGAATATTGGTAAGTTGGTTGGCAATTCCCAGGGCGATCGCCTCTTCTATAGGCAGATAGGGTTGTTGGTTTTGATGCCACGGAGCAGTATAGATACTATTATCCACACCCATAATCGTCGTTGACATCAAGCCCACAGTCCCTGCTACTCGATAGCAGTAGAGATATAAATCCTCAAAAGTTTCATAGCGACTGCGATACAAATCCATACGCTGACCCGCAATCATATCCCGAAAGGGCTGAACGTCTAAGGGAAAGCGTTGGATTGTGTCTACTAACGCTACATCATAATTATCCAATGGGCGTCCCGCAAAAATCCCCTCCAGTTGCTTTTCCCATAGGTCTAGGGTTTCTGGCGTGGTGATAGCGGATGCCGGTCCATCCACTAATTCATCTGTACGGCGACACCAGGCATAAATTGCCCAAACAGATTGACGCTTGGCCGGACTCATCAACATTGTCCCCAAGTAAAAAGTCTTGGCGTACTTAGCTGTGAGTTCTCGACAAAGGTTGTATGACTCATCTATAGAGACCAGCGTTTTCATGCGCGGGGGGGAATCAGGCAGTTGCAGCATTCGTGGCGGTCGTTCGTGTTGGCGTTTGCAGGTGGGAGGAATTTGCTACCGTCAGCGCGTCAGAAATGGCCTGCGCTGTTAGTTTACCAGAAAGTACCGCTCCTTCCATACTGGCGAGATAACGCTGCATTGTATAATCCCCAGTTAAGAAAAAATTAGCAATGGGGGTTTGTTGGGAAGGACGATACTGTTGACGGCCTGGCGTAGCTTTGTAAACTGAACGTGGGGTTTTCACTACATGATATTTGAGCATTTGGGTCGGGTTATCACCGCCAAAATGCTGGGGAAACAGCTTTTCTAACTCGGTAATAGTTGCCGCAATAATTTCTTCATCAGATTTAGAAATCCAATCCTTAGCAGGTGCTAGAACTAATTCCAACATAGAACGGTCAGGATTAGCATATTCTCGGCAGGTATTACTCATATCAGCATAAACACTTAAGAGTGGAGAACGGGAAAATAACAGATGATCAATATCCGTTAATTTGCGATCAAACCAGATATGGACATTAATTACTGGCACGCCTTCTAACCCGTCTAACTTTTGGAAAAAGGGCATTTCTTTCCACGCATGAGGTAAAATCGGCTTTAATGGATCCACAGGCAGGGCAGATACATAGGTATCGGCTGTAATTATTTCATCTTCTGCCCCATTTAAACCCCGCAGCAGAAAGCTCTTTACTGTTCCATCTTCGTTAAGTAAAATCTCTTTCAAGGGTGCGTTGAGGCGGACTTCACCTCCACGTTCAGTAATATAGTCAATGATTGGCGGACACAATCTTTCTGTGGGTGAACCATCGAGAAATGCCATTTTTGAACCATTTTTCTCTTGCAAAAAGCGATTCAATGCCGTTAACAGCACAGTGGCAGAAATTTCATCTGGATCAATGAAGTTCAAAGCTTTGGACATGGCAATGAATACTTCTTTTTCCACTCTGGGGGGAATGTTTTGTTTTTGCAACCACTCCCGCCAAGAATATTTGTCCATTTCTTCCACGTACTTTTGACCTTGGAGGATGGCAGGTAATAAACCAATACCAAAGCTGATTTTCTCAGGCCAGGTGAGCATATCGTTGTTTCTCAGAATTGCCATCACACCATTTATGGGTGCTGGTAAGTCGGGGAAATCAAAGCGGCTGTAAGTTCCTGGCGCTTCGGGCTGATTGAAGATCATTGTGTGTTCTTTACACTGGAGGCGGTCTTCAATGTTTAATTCTTTGAACAACTGCAACATATTGGGATACGCCCCAAAGAAAATGTGCAGTCCGGTTTCGTACCAGTCACCATCAGCGTCCTTCCAGGCTGCTACTTTTCCCCCTACTACGTCCCGGCGTTCCAAGACGATGGGTTTGTAACCTAGATCAACTAGATATTTTGCACAGGAAAGTCCTGCTAGACCTGCTCCCGCGATAGCTACGCTGCACTTCGTGATCGCCACTCGCATTTAAACCTACTATTCTTCAATATTTCTTAACTGTTTTGCCGTTCTCATTATACGTTGCAATCCTTTACATTTGGCGCTTCGGCTGGAGATTGGTTGGGAAAAAATTCTCAAAATTTACCCGTGAGTCTCAAAGTTACGTTGTTTTTTGCTTGCAATTAGCACAAATATTTTTAATTGGCAAAATCTTTAGTGTAGTTTCTGACTCTTAATCAATCAGTATATATTTTCCGTGAATATCTTGCTGTCAATACAGAAATTAGCCCTTTTCCGTATTTATACTTGGTTGCTGGGTGAATTTGCGTAAATCGCCCAAAAAAATCTCCATTCATAAGCAATAATAATTAAAATACCAATAATACCTCAAAATTAGATTTAAAAGTTTTATTTACTTTGATTTATTCAACTCTCCATTTTGGTATATGATGATCCCAGACAGTTTAACCATAACAAAATCTCTAATATCATCAACAGTGCCTAACTCAAAAAACTTGTTTCCTGCTCAGTAAAACTCTTTTTTATTACATAACCTAGTGATTATCTTTTTAGGTGCATCTAGTCGGAGAATAACTAAACTATGATATCAATGGTCATGCTAGGATTACCATCCTTAATTGATGGTACTTTAATGTTGACGGGGAATTTGCCAACAGGTCTAATAGCCAAAGTATCTCCAACACAATTTACCAACAATTCAGAAAAGTCCCCATCTGAATTTTTCAGAATTGCTCAAGAATACAAGGTCTTCACTAAGTTTCTATTCAATGGTAAAGGTAGAGAACTAGCATCAGCAGCAAATACTGTTAACAGTTCAATTTCACCAGCATTGACGGCAAAAGAAACAGAATTGTGTGCCTATGTTCCAGAAAATATAGTGGCACGGACTCAATTGCAAAATGTTACTTACTCTCTACCAGACTCCGTGAGTCAAATAAGTTTTCCCAAAATCAATGTCTCACCAGGTAACATTGTGCGATCGCTCGAAAGTTTCTTTAAAGTCATCAATAGTCCTCTTGAACAAAATAGCAGCTATGATTACATACCCGTATTAATTGTCAAACGCAATGACTACAACTATGAAGTATGGGTCAATAATAACTTTGTTGCCCGACTACCTGATCCAATTACCGCCAATTTTCTTAAAGAGCGTTTACAACAATTAGTTAATTCGCCCAATATACAACAGGATCAATTACAACCAGGGCTAGTTGATAACACTCCTTCCCTAATGGTAGGTAATCGTCTACTATTTGCTATTGATCGCCAACTTTCTCATCAATTGGGTGTAAATGCTCATACTCTCGCTATACAATGGATAAATAACTTACGCACAGCCCTCCATACAAAACCACTCACCTTAGTTCAAGGACAAATGGAAATGTATGGATTACAATACTCAACAACAAAATTCTCCGGTGTTGCTTCTTGGTATGGTGATTATTTTCACGGTCGTTTAACAGCCAACGGAGAGATATATAATCAAGATGATTTTACTGTAGCCCATCGTTCCCTACCTTTCAATACCTACTTAAAAGTGACAAATATCAACAATGGTAAATCTGTAATTGTGCGGGTTAATGATCGCGGTCCCTATATCTCCCCCAGAAGCTTAGATCTATCACGCACAGCAGCGCGTTGTCTCGATAGCGAACAAACGGGAGTAGTACCTTATCATGCCGTAGTTTTACAACAAAATGCCCCACAAATGACCTTAAACCCATCGCCGACAAAAACTCAACAAATAGCTAATGCTAAAAGTGAGTTATTAGTTTCTAAATTTTAAGTGCCTGGGCTGACGCCAGCACGTCCGTACAACAAGGAGGAAGAAAGAAGAAAATCTTCCCCTATTTTTTTTGATTATTTAGCCTAGTAAGATAATCAAAACAGGTGAACAAAAGTAAAATCGCTGAACACCTCTTTACTCTTGCCTCACCATAGCGGTAATTTTTAACACTAACTTACTTATTTCACCCAATTATGTCAATATCTCCATCATTGCAAAGCTTTGGTAATCATCTTATTTTAGGTATTTCTGGAACAACTTTAAACGATGATGATAAACGAGCATTAAATGAATTAAAACCTGTGGGAGTGATCTTTTTTGGCAAAAACTTCCTCGATGGAGTACCCTATCAAATTTGGTTAGAAAAACTTAAAAATCTGATTCACGAAATTCGCCAGTATACTGAACGTGATTTAATGTTTATCACCTTAGATCATGAAGGGGGGCGAGTTGTGAGAACACCCTTACCAATTACCCATTTTCCTTACGCCTATTTATTAAGGTCTCAAGCTTACGAAGTAGCAAAAGCCACTGCACAAGAATTAAAATCCTTGGGAGTTAATCTTTCTTGGTCTCCGGTTGCTGATATTTTCTCTAATCCCCAAAACTCGGTTATTGGACCGCGTGCATTTGGAAATACACCAGAAATTGCCAGTCAATATGTGCGGGAATATTACCGAGGATTAAAACAAGAGGGAATTTTAGGTGCTGCTAAACACTTTCCTGGTCATGGAGATACTAGGACAGATTCCCATTTAGAATTACCCATATTAAATTTAACTTGGGAAGATTTGAGAAACCGGGAATTGATTCCTTTTCAAGCATTAATTGGGGACGAAATTCCCTTGATTATGACAGCCCATATTTTATTTCCCCAAATCGATCCACAAGTTCCTGCCACCTTATCTAAAACTATTTTAACTGATATTTTGCGTCAAGAATTAGGTTTTTTAGGGGTGATAGTTTCCGATGATTTAGATATGAAAGCCGTGTCAGAAATGTTTATGCAATCTGGGACAATTGCACGAGCTTTTCATGCCGGTTGTGATTTATTTATAGTTTCTCGCAATCTCAATTCTGGTAATTTAGACCGGACATATAAAATAGCTGAAGATTTTTCTGCTAGTTTGAATAATGGTAGTTTAGATGGGGAGATAGTGGAAGCAGCAAGAGCAAGAATCGAAAAATTATTACAGGTGACACCTCAATATTCGGTTTCGACTCTTGAACAGGAAATATTGGTAAAAAATGCCCAGATATCTATTAGTTGTCTTTTTCAAGATGGTTTTGGGTGGGGGTAATTTATGAGTTACCCCTACTTTCTTTATCTTTGGCGTAAGTCCTAGGATAGAACTGGTGTACCTTCACAAATACTTTTCTAACAACAGACGGAGTTTTTCCTTGGTTGCTGTCGGTGCTTTCTGCAAATTCGTCAAAATCGCATATTTCAAAGCCGAATGAGCATCACTAGCAGGAGGATTTGCACTTAATCGTTTCACAGTTTCTTTAATAGCTTCCTGGGCATTTACGGCATTTTTATGTAAATTCTCAATCACCATTTCCACTGTCACACTATCATGATCCGGATGCCAACAGTCATAATCCGTCACCAGCGCCAAGGTTGCGTAGGCGATTTCCGCTTCTCGTGCTAACTTTGCTTCCGGTAAATTAGTCATCCCAATTACCGTTGCATCCCAACTACGATAGAGATGAGATTCAGCTTTAGTGGAAAATGCAGGACCTTCCATACATACGTAAGTTCCACCATGATGTAAAGTTACATTTGGTAAATTTAAAGCAGCGATCGCCTCCGCCAAAATACTGGCTAAATTTTTACAAATCGGCTCACCAAAAGCAATATGCGCTACAATACCCTCACCAAAGAACGTAGAAATGCGGTTCTGAGTTCTATCAATAAACTGATCGGGAATTACCATATCTAAGGGTTTAGCTTCAGCTTTCAAAGAACCTACAGCACTAGCAGAGATTAAATATTCTACCCCCAATTGCTTCATAGCGTAAATATTAGCCCGAAACGGCAACTCTGAAGGTGACAGGGTATGATCACGACCATGACGCGCTAGAAAAGCGACTCTTGTTTCCACCAAAGTTCCGAGAATAATCCTATCCGAGGGTGAACCAAAAGGTGTAGAAATTTCTATTTCCTCCACATCTTTGAGTGCTTCCATCTTATACAACCCACTACCACCAATAATTCCTATCTTAGCGATCGCCATAATTATTAACCTTGTGATTAATTGCCTTATTGGTAATCTTACTGGAAATTTACCTATAATTTATTTAAGATAAATCAATAAATTCAATCCGGGAATTGTCCGTGATAGAGTCCAACCAGCTAACACAATATAAAGTAAACCTAAACTCCATTGATACCAAGCAAGTGTAGAAATAATTCCTGGTAAATGTTCATCCCGTAAACGAATATCATTAAATCCTAATCTCACCCAATTATTTAAACTAAAATCATAATAGTTTAACCAATTCCAGCGTTTATCCCATAATAGTGGCATATATCTTTCTCGAAAACTAGGATTTCTGGGAATAACCGGTAATCTGCCAATTAATAATCTTAACTGTCTTAAAGTTCCATCTTCTCGAAAATAGGAAATATCCATTAAATCATGATAGCGTCCTCGTTGATAAAGTTGCCATACCAAAGTTGCTGGAATAGGCCCAATAATTATTAATACACACAGCAATGTTAACCAAGGACTGCCAGAATTACGAAATATAGCTAACACACTACTAAGTATTAAACAGATAAAACTGGATAATATACAAAGAGTTTCATAATATCGAGGAACAATAGGAATAGGAGACAAACGACGATAGCGATCAACTAACCAAAATAATACACCAAAACAGGAAATAACGACACCACCCACTCCAAAAACTAACCAAAAATTAGTTCCATAACCACTTAATAATAATAATAAACTTAATAACAACCAATTTAAAAAGTTAACTACCCAACTACTTAAAAGCATTGGTTTATCTGCAACGATTTTATCACTTAATCTATTATATATTTCTAAATTCACATCTGGTAAAATTAGTAATTCACTAATATTAATAAAATGTTTAATTTGACGATATTTACTAATTTCAGTTGCTTGAGTTTCGGAAAAACCTAAATTTATCAACCTATTAATACCAGCAGTATTAATATTTACAGCTACCAACCGATGACTTAATTCAATTAACCTTAAACGTTGTTTAGTATATTCTAACTGATTTGCATCACTTATCTGTTGTTGAAGACGGAAATTTTGACTTAAATTCCGCAAAATATTTTGATTACCTTGTAATGTTGGAACAATCAACTTTTTCCCAATTTCTCCCACATTGCCTAAAATTTTCGCTTGATTAGAATTAAACACCAAACCAGCAACATTTAAAAAAGCTGTTTCTGAGAATTTGACATCACTAAAATCCGCTTGATTTAGAATACTTGCACTTTGCAAATCTACAAATTGATTAAAGGTAGATTCTCGAAATATTAAAGCTTGCTTAAAAATAGTATCTTTCATTAATAAAGCTTCATGAAAATCAACTTTATTAAAGTTTACCTGATTACTAAAAGTAGCATTAGAAAAATCAACCTTTTTTTGCCAAAAACTACTACTAAATTTCACTACCTGTTGAAATTTTCCTTGATTGAATTTTACATCATCACTAAAAATATTACCTTGAAAATTAGCAGAATCTATAAATTCTACATCTTGAAAATTAGCTTTATCAAAAAAAATACTCCCTTGAAAACTACTAGATGCGTGAAAAATAGCACTATTAAAACTCACAGTTCTCCCAAATCTAGATTCATCCCAATTAGTAGGTTTTAAAAAATTTGCCCCTTGAACATTTACGGACTGAAGAAAGAACGTATTTGGAAATTTGACTTCCCCATTAAAACGACTTTCAACCATAATCAAAGCACCACGAAATACAGAAATATTACCAGAATTATTTGACTTATTACCCAACAAAGATCTACAATCTTTAGAATTAGGAAAATCTAATGCTAAAGATTGTAAACATACAGAATGAAGACCTTCTAACTGTTGCTGTTCAGTAGGTGTAAAAAGTTGAGCGATACCTTGAGCAAAAAGAGGAGTTCTTAAACCCAAATCAGTACCATAAAAATCACCTTCAACGATAGAATTACTCAAATCTAAACCTAAAGGTGTTACACCTGTTTTTTGTAATTCCTTTCTTAGCAGTTGATAAAAACTATCCCGAAACATAGAATTTTCAGGACGTAAATCAATCACCATTTTTCGTAAATCTACAATCAAATTACCATCTTTTAAAATAGGTGATTTAATCCTTTCTTGTAACAATTCTAAAGTTAAATTGATAGGTTCATTTTGTCCTATTGATGCTGCAAAAGTAGGAACAGGAAATAAAAATACAGCCAATATACAAATAATTCCAATTAGTACGGATTTAGAAATTAGACTTTTTTCTAAAACCGTACCAAAGGAATTTATCTTTTGAATAATGTTATGTACCAAAATTGGCGAAACTTCCATATTTGTAAATAGTTATAAAGTAGAATAGACTGAATAATTCAAAGTTTGTAGTGCTCTCGAGGAATTTATTACTCAAGATGAGGAGAAGATGAGGACCGAAGTCCTCACTACGAAATTACCTCCAGATTTTTTACATTACTTAATTTACTTTGATTTATTCTCGTTTACTTACTTTGCTTAAAAGAGAGTAGTTACTAATTCAATAAAACCAGTTTACCTTGAACAGAACCAGATTCAATTATAGCGTGTGCTTTTGCTGCTTGTGCTAAAGGAAAAGTTTGACCAACTTCAATTTTTAGCTTACCTGCATCTATCCAATTAGCGCACTGTTGAAGAATTTCTCCATGATGTATTAATGCCTCCACATTTCCTGATAACATTGGTGTTAACATTAATTCTAAACTAAGGCGGAGATTTCTATTTCTGGCAACTTTCCAAACAGTACTAGCTTTCGGTTCAAGAATCGTGACAATATCCCCATAAACTCGGACTGCGGGAAAAGATTTTTCCAAAGTATCACCACCAATAGTATCAAAAACTAAATCTACACCTTCACCATTGGTCCAGTCTAATGTAGAAGTAACAAAATCGGTTTCTTGATAAAAAATTACTTTATCAGCGCCCAATTTAGTCACAAAATTAGCCTTCTGTCGAGAACTCACCGTAGTTGCTACTTCTGCACCTTTAAGTTTAGCTAATTGAATAGCTACATGACCAACACCACCCGCACCACCATGAATTAATACCTTTTCTCCTGGTTCAAGTCTTCCCCGTTCATATAGAGATTCCCAAGCAGTGATTAGAACTAGAGGTGCTGCTGCTGCTTCTGTAAAAGAAACAGATTTAGGTTTAAAAGCAACAAATCTTTCATCAATAGTGGTATACTCAGCATAATTTCCTGGATTTCCACCCAAACCACCATAGCAAAAATATACTTCATCACCAACATGAAATTTCTGAACATCACTACCCACAGCTTCTACTATACCCGCACCATCACATCCTAGGATAGCCGGCATTTGTTGAGGGTAAAATGTTCCCCTTTGGCGTAATTTAGTATCAATAGGGTTGATACCGGCCGCTAATATCCGAACTAAAATTTCTTTATTTGTTGGTATGGGTTGAGGTACTTCTTGTAACTGTAAAACATCTGGTTTACCTGCTGCTGTCATTAATATTGCTTTCATGTTTTTTCTCCTCAAGATAAATATCTAGATGTAAATAAATTAAAGTTTGTAGTCAGGACTTCAGTCCTGAAAATTGGCTAAAAATTGTTTTCAAAGCGGTAAATCGCTCACTACAAACTAGAATTTTAATTGATATTTAATCATACTAACCTACTGTTTTAACTCAACTTGCAAAAAATGAATAACCATCAGTTTAAAATTAAACCTGTGATTACAGAGTCCGAAATCAAAATTTTTTTTGATGTTCCTCTTAGAGTATATCAAAATGATCCGAATTGGGTACAACCTCTCCGAAATAGTATTACTAAACAGTTAGCACTTAATAATCCTTTTTGCCAATATGGCAAATTCCAACAATTTATCGCTATTGATGAAAAAGAAAAACCATTAGGGAGAATTGTGTCAGCTATTAATCAGCGACTCATTGAAAAAGAAAATGAACAAGTAGGATTATTTGGTTATTTTGAATGTGTACAAGACTTTGCCATTGCAGAATCACTTTTTAATATAGCTTGTGAATGGCTCAAAAAACAAGGTCTAAATAAAATTAGGGGACCAATTGATTTGTCTACCCATAATAATTGTTTGTTATTGGTAGATGGTTTTAATACACCACCCATGATGATGATGCCATACCATCCGGCCTACTATCATGAATTTTTAGAGAAGTATGGATTTGCTAAAGCTAAGGATGCTTATGCTTATGATTTTGATGTTTGTAAACCACTCCCAGATAAATTTGTCAAAGCCTATAAAATAGCCTTACAATCTGGTGTAACATTCCGACAGCTTCGCACCAAAGACCCAGAATTTTTAGAGGATGCTCGCGGTTTGTATCATCTATTTACTAAAGCTTTTGCTAACAATTGGAGTTCTACACCACGCACTGAAGAAGAGTTTTTAGAAGAGGCCAAAGATTTACAACAATTAGCAGATACTGATATTTTCCATATTGCCGAAGATAAAGGAGAAATGATAGGATTTTTCATGGGATTACCTAATTATAATATTGCCTTAAAACAGGTTAATGGTCAACTAAATTGGATAGGAATACTCAAATTTTTGTGGTATCGTCGTCACATCAACCAAGCGAGGATTATTGCCATTGCTTCCTTACCAGAATATCGCCGGAAAATGATACCATTAGCCTTAGTTTATCTGGGAATGCAAGGAGGAAAGCGCAAATATAAAACAGCAGAACTTTCTTGGGTATGGGAAGATAATTATCCATCTCGGAAAATTATTGAAGCTGCGGGAGGAAAGATATATAAAACCTATCGAATTTACGAAAAAGAAATTTAACAATAATGAGATATCTTCTATTCGTGTACTTCTTGGTTTATCTAACATGAAAATATTTATTACGGGTGCAAATGGATTTACAGGTTCGCATTTAGTCAAGGCCTTAGAAAATCGAGGACATACAATTAAATGTTTAGTTCGTAAAACTAGTGATTTATCAAGATTAAATGACAGTAATGTAGAACTAATATATGGGGAAATTACAGATTACGAAATAATCAATCAAGCCATGGAAGATATAGATATAGTCTTTCATTTAGCAGCTTATGTAGAATTAGGATTAGTCAATGCAGCAGAAATGGCACGGGTGAATATAGAAGGAACTCGCACCATTTTAGAAATTGCTAAAGTCAAAGCCATATCCAAAATGATTTATTGTAGTACCATTGGGATTTATGGAAATAGTTTTGGGGAGATTATTAATGAAACATTTCAACGCCAACAAAAAAACTTTTCCTCAGCTTATGATCGCACAAAATATGAAGCCCAACAATTAGTAAATGAGTTTGTAGCAGCAGGTTTACCAGTGGTCAGTATGATGCCTTCCGGGATATTTGGTAAAGATGATCCCCATTTTGGTCCGGTGATTCAATTATTTTTACAAAGAAAACTGAAATTTTGGGTAGGGGGCGATCGCATTACAGGTATTGTTCACGTTGATGATTTAGTCATAGCCATGATTTTGGCAATAGAAAAAAGTCCACCAGGAGAACATTATATCATTTCCGCAGGGGAATTAAAAACCAGAGAAATGTTTGCTTTCCTCTCTCAAGAAACAGGTGTTCCCACTCCCTTAGAAATACCTCAATTTATAGTCAGAATCATGGGGAATATACTTGATTTAATTGGTAGAAAACTCAACTGGAATCCTCCCCTTAGTAATGAGCGTGTTCATTATCTTTATGATCGTTGTGTGAGAGTAGATAGTACCAAAGCCCAGCAACAATTAGGATGGCAACCCCGTTCTGTTTATGAAACTTTACGATCTCTACTTTAAAGCCATATCCTTTGCTAATTTCTATTAGTATTGGCAGCACCTAGAGCGATCATTGTCTCTTTTTGTGCCTGATTAAAACCTGTAGCATGGCTAATATTCATACCTTCATATAATCTATGAATTTTGAGATTTTTTCGACATTCACCAGTTTGTAAATCCCAAATTTTAATTGTTTCATCTTCACCACTACTAGCTAAAAGTGGATCTTGGGAACTGAAAGAAACTGATTCTACACCTTGAGTATGTTCCGTGAAACTGATGGTATTTCTGAGTGTGGAATCCCATAGTTTAATAGTTTGATCGTCACTACTACTAGCTAATAGTTGATCATTATAACTATAGGCGATCGCTCTCACAGCACGAGAATGTCCCTTAAACCCCTGTAAAAATTGCCCCGTATTCACATCCCAAAGCCTCACCATCCCGTCATCACTACCACTTGCGAGAGTTTTGCCATCCTGACTAAAAGCTATGGCTTGTACACGCAAGAAATGTCCTACACAAATATGCTGGCATTCTCCAGTATCAATATCCCATAACCTAACTTGATAATCATCGTCACCAGTAGCCAAAATTTTACCATTAGGACTCAATGCCATAGACCAAATCCAACTACTTAAAAGCTGCCATGTTTTTAGACATTCTCCACTATTAGCATCCCATATTTTCACCGTTCTATCATCACTACTACTGAACAAAATTTCACCATCAGGACTGAAAGTTACCCACCATATCCAATCTTTATGTCCAATTAGGGTTTTGAGACATTTTCCAGTATTAATATCCCATAACTTAATAGTTTGATCATTACTTCCACTAGCTAACTTTTGACCATCTGGACTAAAGCTAACAGTACGTACCCAACTACTATGTCCTTTCAAAGCTGTCAAACATTCTCCTGTGTGAATGTTCCATAACCGCACTGTTTGATCATTACTTCCACTAGCTAACTTTTGACCATCTGGACTAAAACTAACAGCGCGTACCCAACTTGTATATCCTCGTAAAGTTCTCAAACATTTTCCAGTATTTGTATCCCACAGTTTTAAAGTTTGTGTATCGCAACCACTTACTAATATGGTTTCATCAGGACTAAATGCAACACAACGAACTCGATGATTATTGTCATGTAAATTTGCTAATAAATCCCCAGTATTAGTATGCCAAATTTTCACAGTTTCATCACCACTACCACTAGCCAATTTATTACCACTAGGACTAAAATTAACAGACCAAATTCTCCCACTATGACCTTTTAAAATATGCAAACATTCTCCAGTATTAATATCCCATATTCTAATTGTCTGATCATCACTACTACTAGCCAATATAAAATTATCAGGATGAAAAGCAACAGACCATACTCTACCTGTATGTTCTGCTAAAACTTGCTCACATTTACCAGTATTTACATCCCATATTCTGATAGTTTTATCCTCACTACCACTGGCTAATTTTGTGCCATCAAAACTAAAGGTAACAGATTGAACTTGGTGAGTATGTTGTTCAAAAATCTGACATTCTTGAGTTGCTAAATTCCAGATTCTCACAGTTTTATCATTACTACCACTAGCCAGTTTTAACTCTTTAGAACTAAAAACTACAGACCAAACTTCATCAGTATGTCCTTTTAATGTTTGCAGACATTGATAATTATTGGTGTTCCATAATTTGATAGTTTTATCTTTACTCCCACTAGCCAAAATCCCACTATCTCGACTAAAAGCTATAGACCTAATCCAATCTTGATGTGCTTGCCAATTAGCCAGTTTTTTACCAGTTGCGACTAACCACAAACTAATTTCACCATTAGTATCACCAGTGGCTAGTATTTGACCATTGGGACTAAATGTAACTGTTAAAATTCGACTCAATGTTTCCGCAAAAACAGACTTAGATAAATCGCAATAACTAAAATTAACAAAATGTAAACTTGTATCTTTCAAATATGCTTGCCATATTGCTAAATTGGAAAAATCATAATTTGTGAAATCCGTGGACATTTGATAAAGTAAATTGATAATATTTCCAGTAAAATAGCCAGGAATGCGATAAAATTTTTGCTTTTGTCTAGCTATTAATGCAGTTAATTCATCATTAGCATTACCACCATTATTTAATAATAAAAATTCTTTGATTGGATTTAAAATTAAACGTATTTGTCCTTCTCTAACATAATCCTTACATTGTGCTTTAATTAGAGCATGACTATTTAAGATTTGAATATTTTCCGTCTTAATTTCTTCACAAACTTCTGTAATTAACTTGTCTGTGATATATTCCATGATCACATTTTGTAAACTAAATTTATCTTGATTATTTTTTTCTATCAGTGTTCTTCGTCGTAAAGACGCTAAAGCTTCTAATAATTCTGGTTGTGGTAAGGATAAAATGATATCTGCTTGTAATTCTAAAATTGAGCATGGTTCACGATTAATAGCCAACCAGTACATAATATCTTTTTCTAAATCGGATAGGCGTTGAAATTGACTTTCTAAAAGTTTTTTAATGTTATTAAAGATTACCTGACCCTCGTTTAAAAAAGTTCTCACAAAGTTAGAAATATTCCCATTTAAAGCTTCTTGAATTTCCACAGCAGCAAATTTTAAAGCTAGAGGATTACCATCATAAGTTTGAATTACAGCCTTCCATTCATCATCTGAACCGGAAAAAGAGCCATATTTTGTGAATATACTTTGTCCCTCTTCTGTATTTAACCCTGTTAATTGTAATGAACAAACATCAGATATTGCTGCTAATAAAGTAATTTCCCTGGGTTTTTCACGACTAGTTATGATTAAACAACTTTGATGTAACGATTCACCTATTCGAGTAAATAAATCACCATATCCTTCATAACCTGCTAGATATTCTCCCACATAATTATCGCTTTGCATAATTGATTCAACATTATCTAATATCAGTAGACATTTTGAGGTTTTTAAATAATCCATAAGCCGGGTTATTTTTCCTCCTAATGTATCTGGTAAAATTATCTCCTGCTGATAGGAAATAAATTTAATTATATCCGTTAAGATATCTGTAATTATCGGTGTTTCCCTAAGACTGCGCCAAATAATATAATCAAATTGAGAACAAATTTCTTGGACTAATTTACTAGCTAAAGCTGTTTTACCCATACCACCCATACCTAATAAAGCTACTAGGCGACATTGATCATTAACAATCCATTGGGATAAACTATTGAGTTCCTGATTACGTCCATAAAAAACAGAAATATTAGGTGCTTCACCCCAGTCTATTTTAGGAGTTTTAGCTAATAAAACGGTCGGATTTTTAGGAGTTAAATTTTCTTGATTGGGATGAATTAGCTCAGGTTTATATTGGCTAAATAGTGCTACTAATTCCGCACGTTTTGAATATTGTTTATCTCTGTCATCTTTCTGTAATTCAAAAGCTTTGCAAATATTTTGAACGTGTTTTCTAACTGTTGATTTAGCAATGTAGGAGGAATTAGCGATTTGCTCATCTGTTTCCCCAGCTAAGAGTTTTCGCAATATCTGATGTTGCTTAGGTGTCAATTGTTTAAATATCTCAATAAATCTCTGAGTATCCATAGGTTTATTACTTAATGTTCTTAATA
>JBJTTJ010000058.1:0-11235 GCA_046080125.1 Cuspidothrix sp. | reverse complement strand
TAGAGCAGGGAACTAGCTACGCATCCTCTGGTAGGTCTTTAACTCTTACCTCTAACGTAGTTCGGTTAAGAACTGAGTCTGGTCAACTAGGCTTTTACAAGCCCTCACTTACCCGAAGGGAAGTGATGGGTGGTTGACTATATTTTAATTTGTAGTTTTCACTACTTTGATCATTTTTTCAGGGGTTCTGAATAGACGGCAATATACACCATGACTCTGTTAGATATTTGTTAAGAAAAGTTACACATCTCTTAACAAAAGGAAATATTTCTTATGGTGGTTTCCAGTCAGAAGAATAAACCACATGAAGTCGTCATCATTGGTGGTGGCTTTGGTGGACTATATGCAGCAAAGGGTCTTGCTAACTCAAATGTAAATGTTACTCTGATTGATAAACGTAATTTTCATTTATTTCAGCCCCTTTTATATCAAGTTGCTACAGGTACTTTGTCACCTGCTGATATTTCAGCCCCATTGCGATCTGTATTTAGTACCAGTAAGAATACAAAAGTTTTGTGGGGAGAAGTAAGTAATATTGATCCTAAAGAACAACAGGTTTTTTTGGGAGACCAAGTCGTCCCTTATGATACCCTGGTTGTAGCCACAGGTGCTAATCACTCCTATTTTGGGAAAGATAACTGGAAAGAATTTGCTCCGGGTTTAAAAACTGTGGAAGATGCCATAGAAATGCGTCGGCGCATATTTTCCGCATTTGAGGCGGCAGAACAAGAAACTGACCCAGAAAAACGCCAGTCCTTGTTAACTTTTGTGATTGTGGGCGGTGGTCCAACTGGGGTAGAATTAGCTGGAGCGATCGCAGAATTGGCGTACCAAACCCTCAAAGAAGATTTCCGCAATATTAACACCTCAGAGGCGAAAATTTTGTTATTACAGGGGGGCGATCGCATTCTCCCACATATTGCCCCAGAATTATCAAAAGTAGCAACAACATCCTTACAAAAGTTAGGCGTAGTGATCCGCACTCAAACTAGAGTCACTAATATTGACAATGGTGTTGTCACTTTCAAACAAGGTAATGAATTAACGGAAATTTCTTCTAAAACCATCTTGTGGGCCGCAGGTGTACAAGGTTCGGGTATGGCCAAGGTTCTAGCAGAAACCACAGGTGTAGAATGTGATAAATCTGGGCGTGTTATTGTTGAACCAGACCTAACTATTAAAGGTCATGCCAATATTTTTGTCATTGGAGATCTAGCTAACTTCTCCCATCAAGATGGTAAACCCTTACCCGGTGTTGCACCCGTAGCCAAACAAGCTGGAGAATATGTAGCTAAATTAGTTCAATTACGACTTCAAGGTTATACTTTACCACCATTTCATTATAATGATGTCGGTAGTTTAGCCATGATTGGACAAAATCTAGCAGTTGTAGATTTAGGTTTTATCAAACTTACTGGGTTTATTGCTTGGGTATTTTGGCTAATTATTCACATCTATTTTTTGATTGAGTTTGACACTAAAATCGTAGTAGTAATTCAATGGGCATGGAATTATATTACTCGTAACCGTCGCTCTCGATTAATTACTGGTAAGGAGGCTTTTGTCCAGCCACAAACTATTAACAGTAGCAATCCTTACAAGGCTACAGAAACCAAGCAGCCACTTAATGTCTAAAATGTCGGTTTTTTCCCTGCAAATATGGGGATTTAAGGATTTAGAGGATGGGGAAACTTGGTAGTGAGGAATTTATTCCTCTTTTGAGGACTGAAGTCCTCACTACTAACTTTAACTTAGGGACAATTCATGAATTGTCCCTACATTGTTTTTCTCCTGATATCTATTACAGTTGAGGGACAAACTGGGACTTGTCAGGAACAACGGTGTACTCAGCTACAATTTGTCTAAATTCGTCACCGCCAATGGTTTCTTTCTCAATTAATAGGTCAACCAGACGATCTGTGAGGTTACGATTTTCCTGCATTATTTTCTTGGCGCTTTCATAACATTCTTCCACTATCGCTCGCACTTGTGCATCTATTCTAGAGGCGATCGCTTCTGAATAATCGGATCTGGTTGTCCAGTCCCGACCTAAGAATACTTCACCTTGTTGACTTTCTAAAGAAACCGGTCCTAAATCGGACATTCCAAAGCGTGTTACCATTTGTCTGGCCATACCACTGACTTGTTGCAAGTCGCCACCAGCACCAGTGGTTACTTCCGCAGACCCAAAAATGATTTCTTCTGCTGCACGTCCCCCCAATGCACCGGTAATTCTGGCTTTAATTTGCGAACGGGTAATTAAACCTTGTTCTTCATTGGGCATAAACCAGGTTAAACCTTGCGCTTGTCCTCTAGGAATCAAAGTTACTTTTTGCACTGGATCATGGTCTTTTAAAATTGTACCCACTAAAGCATGACCAACTTCATGATAAGCTATCAACCGCTTACTTTTGCTATCTACCAGAGGAGTACCTTCCATCCCCGCAACTACGCGGTCTACAGCATCATCAATTTCTAATAAAGTGATACCTTCCTTACGTCTTCTGGCGGTGAGAATAGCTGCTTCATTGAGGAGGTTAGCCAGATCTGCACCACTAAAACCAGGTGTTCGACGAGCGATCGCTTCTAAGGATACGCTAGGATCTAATTTCTTATTTCTAGCATGAACTTGTAATACTTCCAAACGTCCTTTAATGTCTGGTGCATCTACCGTTACTTGTCTATCAAAACGACCGGGACGCAACAAAGCAGCATCCAGGACATCAGGACGGTTAGTAGCAGCAATAATAATAATGCCAGTATTACCTTCAAAACCATCCATTTCCGTTAATAATTGGTTGAGGGTTTGTTCTCTTTCATCATTCCCACCACCAATACCTGCACCCCGTTGACGACCTACAGCGTCAATTTCATCAATAAATATGATACAAGGAGCGTTATCTTTCGCTTTCTTAAACAAATCGCGGACACGGGAAGCACCTACACCCACAAACATTTCCACGAATTCCGAACCGGAAATACTGAAGAAAGGAACACCAGCTTCACCCGCGATCGCTTTTGCTAGTAAAGTTTTACCAGTTCCTGGAGGACCAACTAACAACACACCTTTAGGAATACGCGCACCAACCGCCGTAAATTTTTCAGGTTGTTTTAAGAAAGTTACAACCTCTTGTAATTCTTCCTTAGCTTCTTCAATTCCGGCCACGTCATCAAACTTCACCCCAGTTTTCGCTTCCATTTGGAAACGGGCACGGGACTTACCAAAGTTCATCGCTTGTCCAGGTCCACCGGGAAGATTATTAGAACGACGGAACAAAAAGAACAATCCCGTAATCAATAATACAGGGAAAACTAAATTCCCTAAAAGTCCCCAGATTGCCCCATCATTTCGCACAGGATGGGCATCAAAACTCACGTCCTTCTGTCGCAGCTTTTGGATTAATTCAGGCGCATTCACGGGCAAATCTACACGCCAGCGTTGGGTGCGGTTTTCGATATCAGGATCATTGGCTTCTATAATGGCAGTTCTACCACCATCATAAAGATCCACATTGATTACCCGGTTTGCGTCCAAGTATTCCAGAAAACGTCCGTAGGTCATGCGGGTATTAGCTGCATTTCTACCTGTATCCGCAGGAGCACCTGCAAAAGCACCTTGCCAAAAGAAAAAGCCAATGACTAGAGCCAAAACTGACCATAGTGCTACAACTCTCCAAGAGAATTTCATCTTTAATTTGCCTCTAAATGTCAATATGCTATACAACAGATATCTGGACTATGATTTGCGTCATTGATTCGATGTGACAAACTAGTCTGTCATATCAAACAATTACTAACATCACAGTTCAGACAACTTTGTTTAATTCGAGTCTGAGAATGAGATGTCTTATGGCAGATCCACGATTTTTATCAAGAATCTTAATTAAACTTAATCTAATTCTAATACAAATTTGCCCTAGAAGCACAAGCTTAAAGTAAAAAGGTAACGGTTGAGGGCTAAAAATTGTGAGCTAAATTCTACCCCAGTACACCAGGTAACCTTCTCCTTAACTCCTAAATTCTGCTATACTACTTAACCTTGGTAATTTTCAAGGTATAGGGGAGATATTCTTTTTCCTGATAAGAACCAATCCAAATTTGATAAGCTCCTGGTAGCCACTCCCCAACAATACCGGGATTTTTACCATCAAAGTCATCATTACACCAAACCCCGCCCGGTCCTTTAATAATCATGGTTGTGTCTGCTGGACTATCAACCACCAGTTTAAGATAGTCAAATTTACTCATGAGTTTGAGAGTATGGTCTGGGTCTTTATCAACAAATCCTTTACATAATCCGGTAGGTGGCGTTTCTTTTTTCCCGGCTATAGTATCTCCTGATATTGAACCCCCACTCATTCCTCTCACTGTCAAGGGGTCTGGGGAGAATTTATGGTCAATAGTCACATCTTGAAAAATTGGTGAAGCTGTTTGGGCATTAGCCACTGGATCAAATCCAACTATAATGCAGACTATAACTATGATTCTTGTTGTAAAAATTGTTTTTAACATTGGTAATTATAGGAAATTGGTAAATAGACATTTCCGGGAATTAATGTAGAGACGTTCTATAGTCTCTACAAGGGTTTTAGAAAACGCACATTTAATTTTCGGACAAGTCTAATATTTTAAGGACATTAATCCTAGAGTTCAAGTTCTTGGAAAAAATAGATTTACAATTGATGACCGAATGTTATACGTGTAAACCACGATAAGAGTATTTTTAGCTACCCATTTTACTCGTTTACACGCGCTTATTCGATGTTTTTTATTTTCTCATTGATGACCGATCTAGGAATGAGCAGAAATACTTACTAAATATTCAGTGTCTATTTTATTCAGAATTATATGTTGTATTTAATGCTAAAAATTTATTTTTTACTTAAACATAAATACGTATGATGACTATTAAGTATAACCTTTACTGATCAGGTTGATCAATATCTTAGCAGTCAAATTTTCATCAAAGCATCAATTAACAGGATGAAAGTTTTGATACTCAAGAATGCCTAAAGATTAAGAATAAATATTGGGTAGTAATTTGAGATCAAAGCGATCGCGTCCTGATAACTTGGAGAAAAAAAATATATAAATCTTGCAAAAAAACGTTACATAGCCGAAATCCTGAATTAATCACGGTTTGATAGACAAAAACCAACTAGAGATCTTGTGATTGTTGATAGACCTACGGCAAAACCCTGATCCCCAAGGCGAAAAATTCATGTTAGTCTGTTTCAGTTACAAAATATAAAGTGAAAGCGGAACGGATTCGAGTTTATTCAGGGTTTCACCATTATCAGTGAACAGCCCAAATAGAAACAACTTCAGTTCTACACTCGCTTGAAAATCGGACGCATGAATCAAAGACATTTGTGGAGCGCTGTCGCTGCCCAAACAATTATCACCCTAACCGTATTGGGTTTACCTTTAGTAGGTAGAACTCAAACCAGTGATGAAAATCCTCCCCATCCTGAGGCATCACCTACAAGTGAAGCCGTCAAAGTGGGAGAATACCAATCCTCGACAGAAAAACCCATCTCAGATACTGTGATCACCAGAATTTACCCGCACAGTATTAGAGGTTTACAAGCAGCAACTCTTTATGTTCGGGATATTCCCGTTCTCACCTTTGTGGGTTCTACTCCAGTAGTCAACCCAGCTACCAACAACGAGACTAAAGAGGGAGTGGTTGGTAATAGTAAGGATAATTCTGGTTCTGTAATGGCGAGTGAATCAGCCAAAACTGGTAAATTTGGCAATCAACCCGATATCACCCCAGAAGAAACCACAACTGACAACGATCCAGTTCAAAAAGCTAGTGTGATAGCAGCTAGAATCAATGAACTGATTGACAAGAACATAGACGCAACTAAAATTATAGTTAGTTGGAAACCGGGAGAAAAATCTTCCATTTACAATAAAGCACAGAAGCCGAGCCTTTCCGTTCAAAAATCGTCAAGAGATCGCTACACCATTCAGATTGACGGTCAAGAACTGGTTGAAGTCAATGAACTTACAAGACTGGCAGATACTACCGATAACTTGGCACAGGATGCCTTGCAAGCAACGAATAGACTGCGGAGACTCATAGGTAATGCCTCTCCCATTAACGAGATTATAGGCTTACCGCCGGAAAAATCCGTATCCCGACCAAAGGAACGCCAAGAGATTGCATTTGGCAATGTCAAACTCACTTTTAAAGGAGTGGCTTCCTGGTATGGCTATGATGGGTCTGGAAGCAGGACGGCCAGTGGGGAGAGATATAATCCCGAAGGATTGACTGCTGCTCATCGCACTTTGCCATTAGGGACAAAGATCCGCGTCACGAATACCCGCAACGGTGTTTCTGTGGTTGTGCGAATTAACGACAGAGGCCCATACATCCGTGGTCGGATTCTAGATCTTTCTGCTGGTGCGGCTCGCATACTGGGCGTGATTAGCACTGGTCTTGCTCCTGTCAGCATTGAGGTCTTAGGAAGATAAACCTGTTTTGTTTTCGCTGTTCACTAATCTGCCCCTAGTTCCCCTATTCTATCTCTCCATTATGCTTATGCCAAGGCACGCTATCGGATATACACTAGCGGGGGAGAAGATCAAAAGAACTAGGGGTATTTTTATGCGTGTGCTGACAACTGTTGCCGCTTTACGCTGCTATTTGCATGGTTACCGCACAGCAAACCATGTCAGGTCAGGGGATTTAGGATGGGATGAAGAAACTATTTGGTATCCTACGGCAGTGGGTTTAGTGCCAACTATGGGGGGGTTACATCAAGGTCATTTAAGCTTAATTCAACGGGCTAGGTCAGAAAACTCGACGGTAGTTGTGACGATTTTTATCAATCCCTTGCAATTTGGACCCCATGAAGACTATAAAGGTTATCCCCGGAGTTTAGAAGCAGATCAACAATTGTGTGCAGAAGCTGGAGTAGATGTAATTTTTGCCCCAACTCCGGAAGAAATGGGAGTGCCTGGGAAGAATATACAAGAAACTCAGGTGACACAAGTGATCCCTCCATCTGTTATGATGTCTAGCTTGTGTGGTAATTATCGGCCAGGTCATTTTCAAGGGGTGGCTACAATTGTCACCAAGCTTTTTAACTTGGTACAACCTGACCGAGCTTACTTTGGACAAAAGGATGGTCAACAGATGGCAATTATTAAACAGTTAGTAGCTGATTTGAATTTGCCAGTAGAAATTGTTGCCTGTCCTACGGTGCGGGAAGTGTCCGGCTTGGCTTTAAGTTCTCGTAATCAATATTTGACTGCCACAGAAAAAGAGCAAGCAACGGTGTTATTTAAAGGTTTACAGCAAGCTGAAACGGCGTTTCGGGCTGGCGTTCGTGACAGCAGTGAACTGATAGCATTGGCGCGGCAAGAAATCGCAAAAGTTAGCAATATCAGCTTGGAATATATTGAATTAGTTGAACCGAATACGTTGATGTTCTTAGATAAAGTTGAGGATGAAGGAATGCTGGCGATCGCTGCTCGTCTTGGTTCTGCACGCTTGATTGATAATATGATTTTCCGCGATAGTTGTGGTCAGGGTAGCTATCGTCAGCCAATTATTGCTATAGATGGGCCTGCGGGAGCTGGTAAGTCTACTGTTGCTCGCCAAGTAGCACACCAGTTAGGGTTAGTGTATTTAGATACTGGTGCTATGTACAGAGCCATTACTTGGTTAGTTCTGGAGGAGGGTATTGCCATGGATGATGATTGTGCGATCGCCCAATTAGCTACTCAGTGTAAAATTAAGTTGACTCCCAGCCAAAGTTTGCAATCTCCTGTGAGAGTGCAGATTAATAATATGGATGTCACGCAAAAAATTCGCACAGTAGAAGTTACATCTCAAGTATCAGCGATCGCGTCCCAAAGTGCAGTCCGTCAAGCATTAGTTCAACAACAGCAAAGTTGGGGTCAACGTGGTGGTTTGGTAGCAGAAGGCCGAGATATTGGTACTCATGTTTTCCCAAATGCAGAAATTAAGATCTTCTTAACTGCTTCCGTGGGTGAACGGGCACGTCGTCGTCAGCAAGACTTTGAAAACACAGGTTTAATATTGAGTCTAGAACAGCTAGAACGGGAAATTGCCGAAAGAGACTTGAAAGATAGCACTCGTAAAGTTTCCCCTTTACAAAAAGCAGTGGATGCCATTGAATTACAAACCGATGGCTTAACAGTTGCGGAAGTGGCGGCAAAAATCATTAACCACTATAATCAGTCTTTATCACACTGGTAGTCGGCAAAGTTACACCCATTATATGCAGAGAAAGTTCTGGTGAGTAGTAACTAACTCACCATTTTTATAGCCTTTCCTAGTCGAGGTACACCCTAATTTATTGACTGTTCTCTGTTCCCTAAAACTAAAAAACTGATTAATGAATTTTCATGTAAATATTTAAGCATTATTGGGATTTGGATTGTTGATGACAAAAACTCATTTCTTTAAACATATTTCTTCGGCGGAATTTTTTGATCTGTGCTTTTTGTTCAGAAGTTAATACAGTTTGCATTTGTTCTCTCGATGACTGTTTTATTTGTTTGATTTGATCTTTCTGTGCTTGTAGCAAATTTAAAGAAGCAAAAACATCTCTTTTTACTTTCATTCTACCCCGGTGTTGTCCCTGTTCTTCTTGAACTCTAGCTTCTGCCATTGCAGCTTTTAATTTAGCCTGTTGTTGTGGAGTCAAAACTGCTTCAATTTGGGCGCGGGTATTGCGGCTAATTTCTTGCATTTTCGCCTTTTGTTCTGGTGTCAAATTCAAATGTTGGAATAGACATTTTCCCCGGATTTCTTGAGTAGGTTTGGGAGCAGGTGAATTTTGTTGTGCTTTTACTGTAAGGGGAGTTGCTGTAAAAGTTAAAGCTAAGGTAGCAGCAAGTAGTGATAATTTTTTCAATTTCATAATTACCTCTTGGTTATTTCTATTTTCTATCTTTCTATTATCACAACTGTAATCCATTAATGATATCAGACCAAGGTCATGTTTACATCTATTACTTTAGTCATGATACTGTAATTTACATTTTAGCTTAAATTATGATAGAAATATTTTAAGCTCACTCAATTTTTCAGCTGTTAAATATTATGAAATCTCCCATCCAATTCAATAATCATCCTTTTCGAGTTCTCCTTTATTTAGAATGGTTATTATTAGGATTTTCGGCATTAATGGCCTTAATGCCATCACCTTCACCAAAATTTTCGGCAATTTTCCCAGAACTGACAATTTGTAGTTTGACAATTTTTGGGTTGATGGGGTTAAGATTGCCTACTCACAATAAAGTTAATCAGGTTATCTATACAGCTATTGAAGTAATATTAATTCTCATTACTGGGTTTTTCGGGGGTAGAAGTGCTAGACTTTTCCCCTTCCTTTATTTAATTTTAGTAATTCGCAGTTGTTTAATCTTTCAACTTCCAGGAAGATTGACTGTTACTTTTTTATCATTTATTTTATTTCTGCTTACTCTCAGACAACGTATACCCTATGGAAAAGTTACTCCCTTAACTCAAGAAAGATTTTGGTTTTTTAGTTTTAGTTTAGCAGTTTTATTCGGTTTAAGTTTAGTATTTGTTTTGTTGTTGATGAATACTGTTTTATCTGAGAGAGAAAGTAAAGATAAATTAGCAGTTGCCAACCAAAAACTAAGAGAATATGCTTTAAAAATAGAAAATCAAGCTACTTTAGAAGAACGCAACCGCATCGCTAGAGAAATTCATGATTCTTTAGGACATTCTCTCACAGCTTTAAATTTACAATTAGAAACTGCTCTCAAATTATCAAAATCTGATATTCCTAGAGCTATGACTTTTTTAGCGACAGCAAAACAACTGTGTTCACAAGCATTACAAGATGTCCGTCAATCAGTTTCCAAGATGAGATTCCACCCTTTACAAGAGCAAAATATAGAACAAGCAATTGCGGTTTTAGCAGCAGATTTTCAGCGCACTACTGGTATTCTTCCTAATTGTCAAATTTCCCTTATATCTCCATTATCTATGGAAATCAGTATGCCTATTTATCGCATTATTCAAGAATCATTAACTAATATTTATAAATATGCCCAAGCTACAGAAGTTCAAATAGAATTAATGACAAACTTATCATATTTAACCTTAATTATTAAGGACAATGGTCAAGGTTTTGAATTAGAACAAAATACTACTGGATTCGGTTTACAAAGTATGCGCGATCGCACTCTTGCATTAGGAGGTGAATTTACAATTCACACTCATCCAGATACAGGTTGTCAAATTATTGTACAAGTTCCTTTATGATAAAGTAGAATAAACAAGATACCAGACTTATTGACACCAATCCCTAAAAGTTTACCAAAGTATACCTGCAATAACTTTTCAAACATCCCCTAATAAGTCAGGTATCTGAAACTATAAATATTAATAAATTATAATTTTTGGCTATTAACCAGAAATAATAATCTAAAATATTTTGTGAAAAATAAAAAAACAAATATATGAACTTTACAAACTACTTACAGCAAATCCAAACCAACTTAGAAAAAGGTAGTGAACGCACCCATTACCCCACCTTAAAAAATCTTATTGATAACAGTATTCTGGGCATAAAATCCACCATTGAAGAAACTGGAAACCAAGCTGGTATTCCTGACTTTACCATCAGAAAAAATAATCAACTACTCGGTTATATAGAAGCCAAAAAAATCGGTCAAAACTTAGATAAAATTGAAGAAAAAGAACAATTACAACGCTATTTAGAATCATCCATTGGGGAAAATCTCATCCTAACTAACTACCTAGAATTTTATTGGTATGTTGACGGTAAACTGCAATTAAAAACCACATTGGCAACAATTGAAAATAATCAAATTATTCCTGTTGCTGATACATCAACCACAGCAGAATTAATTAACGCATTTTTCAACAAACAAGAAAAAACCATTAATAACTATTATGAATTAGCACAAGAAATGGCCTCTGTAACTAAAGCCATTCGTTATAGTATTAATGAAGCCTTAAAAACTGAACAACAAACAGGAGAATTAACTCAATTAAAACTACTTTTCCAAGATTTACTATTACCTGATTTAGATAATAATAATTTTGCTGATATGTATGCTCAAACCATAGCTTATGGTTTATTTACCGCTAGAGTTGGTCATTGTGAAACTAAAACCAACCATCAATTTAATCGAGAAAATGCCAGTATTTATATCAGTGATAAAATCCCCTTTTTACAAGGATTATTTACTACC
>JBJTTJ010000057.1:0-5895 GCA_046080125.1 Cuspidothrix sp. | reverse complement strand
TCAATTAAATCAGAAGCTAATGCTGCATGACCGTCATTTCCCTGATGTAAACAAGCATAATAGGGGTCTAATCCTTGAATTTCAATTAATGCTAATAAATGATTCCACAGCACTTGATAACCAAAGCTTAACATAGCATTCACAGGGTTTCCTGGTGGACGACGACTGCGACCAGAAAATACAAAATCGGGATTAGTTAAACATTCACTAAAAGCCGAAAAATATTGAACAGCGCCCGCACCCTCAAACCCCATTAACCGTTCTAAATTATCAGCTTGTCCTGCTTGTTGAGCTAAATAGTCTAAAGTTTCTAAAACTCTTTCTAAAACCTCAGATTCTCGTTTTTTCTTCTGCCTCCTTAACAACACTCTACTATTTTTCAATTTACCTTTAACTATCGTCCTAGCAATAATTAATCGGTCTATAGGGGATAATTGTTGTTGATAACGGGATAATTGTCGGTATCCTCTAGAAATTGGTAAAATTCTCCCGTAGCAGTAACCCATTCTTGATAAATAAGCAATGGGAATATCACGCCATAAACAAGCACGAATTACTTGAGTAGTTACTTGAGAATAACCAAAAATCAAAATCTGTTCTAACAAGGGTAACTGTACTTCAATATAAACAGTATCCCCTTGTTTAACAATCAAAGATTCTTTCTGTAAACAGACATAACAATTCTGTTCAGAAATATAAAGGGTCTGCATGGAATTATGAATTATTAACGCCACCAACGTTGTAAATGAGATTTTTTGGAAGAACGATATTCACCCTTTTCAGAAGATGTTAATTCTGCATTTTGTTCCGGTTCTAACCACAAAATTACCCTATCGGACAGATGACAAACTATATAAGTAGTCATCGTTACCAATAAAGTATTAATAATAACTGCCGCTAAACCCAAGGGTGCAATTAATAAAATCACTAAAGTGACACTGCCATTAACAGCAGATACAGAAAAATTTCTTACAGTAGCAAAACGTCGAGAAATATACATGGTGCTAAGAAAATTTAATTAAAAGTGATGATATTAACTACCATAACCTCAGAATTACCCAAAAGCCAGAAAAAGAAGATATACTGGATTATTACAGATGTCTGCTAGAAATTAATATTCACAATACTTACAGCCAATCTCTAAAAACCCTCTAAATGTTTTCTTTTGTCAGATGCGTCAGATATTAATAATCTGTTTATTGGCAGAATTTATACAGTCTGATGCTCCTTACGAATCTTGACTCCTGACAGTAATTATTTTAACAATGCCTAAAAAACCTACCCATCCCTATACAGAACGTTTAGCTTTTGAACGTTTATTACTGTTAATTGCTACCTTACTCAAATATCCGGGTGTGGGGAGTCCAGATTTTGCGGAGTCTGGTGACAACAAAAATCATGATGCAATTAGTGTAGTGAGGATATATCTACAGCAATTAGCAAAGGAGTTAAATGTGGAATTACCGGACAATTACCCAGCAGTTGCCACATTGCGGAAAGATTTAGAAACACTCAGACTTTACGGTATCTTAGATCAAAGAATGTATCGGTGGGGATATTATTTAGGCACAGGCGCGCTTTCTACCACGGAGTTAAAAGTAGCATTCAACGCCATAGCATCTCAAGCACAGTATCAAGGTGATGCCCAAACAAGACGTATTTATGAAACTGTGAGTAAAAGACTGCGGGGTTTGGATATGGAACTCAAGGGAGAATTTTTTTATCCCACCCGTCAACATCTCAATCGTGCCATAATTCACACAGACCCGGAAGAAATGGCCGCCAAAGGAGAAAACAGGGATACCTTATTTCATCAATTACCATTATTAGAACAGGCCATAAGTCAAGGACAAGCTATAGAAATTTCTCGTACTAAAGATTTATATGGTACTAATCGTACTGGTCGCTTTCAAGTATTTCCCTTACAATTAATTTATTATGATATCGCCTGGTATTTATTATATGAACTTTGTGAAAATGGACATTTAGTAATGGGTCGGGTCAACCGTTTTAATAGTCATTGTTATCTTGTGAAAACACCAGCACGGGGACTAGAAAAACAAAGAGAAAGTTTAGCTAAAGCCTATGAATTATTTGAAAATGGCTGGGGATTGAACTTAGGTGAGCCGGAAGCACAACAGTTAGAATTAAGAGGAAACATTAAATTTGTTGAAGCTAAAGTACGCTTTTATTATCCTATATCTAACTTTATTTTAGAGGGAGAACGTCGTCATCTTCACCAAAAAATTATATTAGGAGAAATAGACAAAAGCACTGGAGAATACAAATTTATAGAGTACCAGGTCAAATTACCACCCCGTTCCTTAGATGAATTTATTCGTTGGGTTTATCGCTATATGGACAAAGCGGAAGTATTATCTCCTCCTGAATTAGTAAAACAACATCGTCAAGCTGTACAGGCTTTATTTAATCGTTATTTTCATGAAATGTCTCTACATTATTTTTCACCAGATGTCTGATAGTTATTCAGGATAATTCAGGTCCTAAGATTTGTTAAGGATGCTATACTAATACCTAAAAAATCAGATTAATGATATATAATGGGATATGAGATATTCTAAGCGATCAATGCGATAGACATCGCTCTTATTCTACTAGTCCTAAAATCTAGTTTATTGATTGATAATTTATTGATTAGGTAAACTTCCAAATCAAATAAACATAAATAAGATCCCCAACTAATTATATCAGTTGAGAACCTTATTCTGTTATCATTAAATATCTACGCTGCTTCTCTGAGCATTGATTGTGTATTCACTTCTGGAAAGGGTAGAGAAAGTTGTTCGGATGGGGATATAGATGCTTCTTCTAATACGGTGACTTCAATATTTACACTGACCAAATAACTACCTGTATCTGAACCTACAGCTTCGGCAATTAATTTAGCTATATCTGGACGTTTAGCAGTGAGGGGATCACGTAAAATACAGCGATCCCATTCATGTTTGGCAGTGGGGTTAAGATTGAGAGTATAATGCTTGATCATAGAAATAACCCTTAATATCCTGTTGTAGTCAATGTTCCAGAAGTCTTTTCGGGTTTCAAGACTATTCTTGTATAATAGTACAATTATACTATTTTGACAAGGGGACAATAAAAATCCGCTCTGTATGATTTTATACAATAAAGCGGATAAATGAGATTTTAGATTTTGGATTGTTTTACAATAGACCTGTGGTGAAAATTACATAAGCGTTTTCTACAACCCTTATTTGCTAATGATATATTTTTTTTAATTATCAATTACTGAAGTGATTGATAAGGAAAATCTAATAGTGGGGGCGAACGGCCGTTCGCCCTCCGCTTGCGCAAGTGTCACTTGCTGAACCACACCCTACCAATGTGCCGTGAGTCCTGTAATTAAAATCCATTTACCCAATTTGCTTGTTGGGGTACGGGTATATAAATTCCGGCTGCGTCTAAGCTGATTTTTAAACGACGACGATATTCTCGCGCTACACCCCATTGTTTGAGGGGTTGAGTTTTAATTAATACACGAATCATTAAACCGCGATCGCTAAAATTCTCGACTCCCAATACATTAGGCCTTTCTAAAATTTGATGTTGCCATTGGGGATCTTGATTCATCTCTAAAGCTACATTTTCTATTAATTCTAAAGCCTGATCTATGTTAGCTTGATAAGAAACTGGAATAGTTAAATCTGCCCGTGACCAACGACTGGAAAGATTGGCAACTATTTTGACTTCACTATTAGGAATTGTAATTAAACGTCCTTCTGCATCTCGTACTTGAGTCATCCGTAAATTTAATTTTTCCACTAAACCGCCCACAGTACCTACTGTAATCATATCACCCAGAGCATATTGATCTTCTAAAATAATTAAAAAGCCGTTAATTGCATCTTTAATTAGATTTTGAGAAGCGAGAGATACCGCTACACCAACTAAACCGGCACCAGCGAGAAGAGGAACAATATTTATTCCCAAGGCAATTAAGGACATTAAAATTCCTGTACCTACCCAAATAATTGTGGTGATACTTTTAGTGACACCAGAAAATGTGGATATTCTCAATTGTAGACGTTCGGAAGTTTCTGGAGTTAGTAATGCTCCACCACTGATAATAGTAGAGGTGAAATGATCTATGATGGCATAGGTAAACCGAACTATGACATACGTTGCCACACCAACAACTATTAATTTGATGGGAATTTTGGCAATGGCGAGAATCCCAATTTGTAGAGATTGGGTAGCAGGAAATAGTCCTAAAATAATTAAACTACCACTGACCCAAATTCCAGCTTGCGCGAGTTGAAATAATCTGGTTTTAACTTCTTGAATGTGTTGTTGTTGTTGATTAATTAATTTGGTAATGGGTTGATTATCTGAGGAATTAGACTCAGATGATTTGAGTAAATTATTACTTAAACGTTTTTGAAAACGACGCACTCCCCAACTCATGATTACCATAGCGATGGTAGTACCAGTAGCAATACCAACTTGTTGGAAAAATTGAGTTTGTGCTTCTGGTTGTGCTTCAGTTAGTGATGTTTTGAAGAATGTATTTTTATGTAGATTTTCTGGATTTTGGGCTGTATATTTGGGTATAGGTGTAATAGATAAAATTATTGAACCCGTAATAGCTAAAAATTGACCTAACACTTAAATACCTCCTGGGGTAACTCGCAAGGTTGCTATAGTCTTACCAGAGAAAGATGAAAAAACCAAAAGTTAGATTAGGTCATGAAATTGCTTATATGGAAGCTAAAGGTAGTATGAACTAGCTGATAAGCGTTTATGATAAAATATGGCTAGTTATCAAAAAATGATCTCACGTGTGAATACTAGCAATTATCTGGCCGATATCCTGTAGAGTTGCACCAGTAGCTAACATGGCACGTATTAGTAGTTCAATAGACATCTCCAGTAATTAAATATGCGTGGTTTGAAACCCTTGTAGAGACGTTCCATGGAACGTCTCTACATTTTTTTTCACCAGATGTCTAATGGAATTTCACTTGTCCATGTAACCAAACTAGAGGTTTATCCGTTTGCTCCATGTTTTTATTATATCAAATCTGATATATTTTGGCATATAATCATGGAGGGATTACCTTAACTCATAAATCTGAAATCATTATTTACCAGAAATTATGGTTACTTGTCAGAAAATATTGTTAAAGTACGTAAAGGTTTATAGACCTGTTTCATTTTTTAGAGGATAATTTTCATGACAGTAGCTACTCCCTTAAAGCACGAGGTTAAAGACCTCGCTCTCGCTCCCTTGGGAAGACAACGTATTGACTGGGCTGGACGAGAAATGCCCGTATTAAAGCAGATCCGCGATCGCTTTGCTATTGAAAAGCCTTTTGCTGGTTTGCGTTTGGTGGCCTGTGCTCACGTTACCACAGAAACTGCCCATTTGGCGATCGCCTTAAAAGCTGGTGGTGCTGATGCGGTATTAATTGCCAGTAATCCCTTATCAACACAAGATGATGTAGCAGCTTGCTTAGTTGCTGATTATGGTATCCCCGTATTTGCATTGAAAGGGGAAGATGCAGCGACCTATAGCCGCCACGTGCAAATTGCTTTAGATCACCGTCCTAACATTATTATTGATGACGGTAGTGATGTAGTAGCCGAATTAGTTCAACATCGTCAAGATCAAATTAAAGATTTAATCGGTACAACGGAAGAAACCACCACTGGTATTGTGCGTTTACGTGCTATGTTAGCTGATGGCGTGTTGACCTTCCCTGCAATGAATGTTAATGATGCAGATACCAAGCACTTCTTTGATAACCGCTATGGTACAGGTCAATCTACTTTAGATGGCATTATTCGCGCTACAAACATATTGCTGGCGGGTAAAACCATTGTAGTAGCTGGTTATGGTTGGTGCGGTAAAGGTAC
>JBJTTJ010000056.1:0-6958 GCA_046080125.1 Cuspidothrix sp. | reverse complement strand
TGTAGGAGGAATTAGCGATTTGCTCATCTGTTTCCCCAGCTAAGAGTTTTCGCAATATCTGATGTTGCTTAGGTGTCAATTGTTTAAATATCTCAATAAATCTCTGAGTATCCATAGGTTTATTACTTAATGTTCTTAATAATGAAGTAGAAAAGTTGAAAGAATCATTTAATGCTGGGGATATCATTAAAGGCTTATTAATTCTTTCAGGAATTAGTGCAGAACTAGCGGGTTTATTGGCTGTGGTTATCGCCACTTTAAGTGCTATAGGTCTGGTAACTGGAGGACTGGGATATTTAGGAATACCTCTTGCTGCGGGTACAATTAACTTAGCAATTAAACAGGCTGTTCCAGCAATTGTCAAACAATATTCAAATCTGAATAAAGAAAACCGAAAAGCTGTAAAGATGGCTTTAACTTTTCTCGGTGTAAACCCAAATATATTCGGTTAACTAACCCAAAAATAATATATAACACCATGAATTCTAACCTGAATTATTTTGGATTAAATATGACATACATTCAACGAATTGCAACATCAGAAGATACAAATGCGATCGCTCCTTTATGGAAAGCTTTTGCGGAAGCGCGAGCGATCGCTGACCCCCTCTCAATGCCACTAATACGCGATTTTGATTATGAGCGATATGTAGCTTATCAATTAACAAAACCCCTATCTTTTTGCTTTGTTTTGGAGTATGAGAAAGAGTTAGTTGGATTCATTTCTATCTATCTTTATGATGAAGCACCACCGCCAGATTTACCGTCGGATTTCGAGATATTAGACAATCCTTTTAAACCTCGCCGCGTTGGTGCAGTATTGGGGTTATATGTACAGGAAAGTCATCGCAAACGAGAAACAATTGAACTATTAATTGATGCAGCAACCAAGAAAGCAGAATCTTTCAAAATTACCGACATTGATGTATTAGTATCCAAAGATCAAACGGGAGTTCATGCTTTATTGGAAAAAACAGGTTTTACTAAATCTGCTGTTCAATATACTAAACATTATGAAATTAATGAAACGAATTTACCAAGCTTACATCCCTATTATCAAGAACTTCAGCAAATAGACATTTCTCAACCAGAAGCCATTCCTCTTAAAGATCCACTTACTAACGAAATTATGCATAATTTAGCAGGAGAAACTATATATTTAGAACCTCTAAAAGATGAAAATGGCAGGATTTTAAAAACTTCTCGCGGCTTACCTATTTATCCCATACCAGTTAGAGATCCCCAAACTCAAGCATGGGTATTTGATGAATCAGGAAATTTAGTATTAACCCCTTTATTATGGGATGAAAAAGGAAAAATCATAGAGATAAATGGCATCCCTAAATTTAAGTTACCAGTGTATAACTATGAAAATGGAGAATTATCTCTCAAACGTGATGAGGATGGTAAATATATTTTTGAATGACAATTATTAAAAGTAGCTTGGGTTAAGCAACAGCGCAATCCAACAGCAACTTTAATAATCTTGGATTTCCTAGCGTCAACCCAACCTACGAAATTTAATTAACAAAATTTAAAATTATCAGGAGTTAACCATGAATACCAAATTAGCAATTGATTTATTAACCCAATCTCAAAATAACTTAACCAAATCACTCGCAGCATTAGGATTATTAACTAATGGTACAATTATCACATCTTTACAAGCAAAAATTGATCAAGGTATCACAAATGCAGCCAATAAATATAAGCAACTGAATAATCAAGTTGATACTGTTAATGCGAATTTACAACTAGCTAATGAAGAATTAACTTTAGTAACCAGTCATAAAAATATAGAACAAGAGCGACTGTTAGAACTTAAAAAACAACAGTCTGAATTAAATAACTCTCTAAAAAATTTAAGCACTAAAAAAGAACTAATTAACAAAAACTCTGATGGACAAAAGGCTGAGATTAAGACGCAAATAGACACCCTGAAAAATAATATTACCAAAACTGAAACAGAAATCACTCAAATTAAGCAGCAAATTCAAGACGGACTGGGATTAGTTGCTAATTATAACCAACTTACTCAACAGTATAATACTGCTCAAAATCAAGCTAATTATCATAATCAATATGTGCAAAGATGGGGAGTAGTTGGACAGGAAAGAGGTAAAAGTGGCAAAACTAAGGATATTTGGGGATGGATAACAGATACAGAACAAGTAAAACTGCGGGATGGATATCAACAACAAGCAAATCAATTAAAACAGAAAGTTAATGGATTACAAACTCAATTTGATAGTTTCAATAAAAACTTGTCTGTTTTACAAGCTACTCGGGAAAGTAAAACAAATCAACTTTGGCTTTATTATCATGATTTAGAAGCTAAAAAGACTCTACTTTCCCTCAACAATACAGAATTTAGTAAAGATTTGGCCTTAATTGAATTACAAATATCTCAAGCAAAAACTGATTTACAACAATTAGAAAAAACCGAGATTCCCACTCAAGAAAAAACAGTACAGGCAACTACTCAGCGTGTAAATGATGCTCAAGCTGTTGCCGATAAATTAAAAACTGATAAAACCTCTGCACAGCAAAACTTAAATGATTTTGTTAAAGATAATCAGGATTTATTAGGGACTGATGTATCTTTAGATTTGTTGCAAGATCTAATTACGAAAACCACTGCAAAAATTACCATATTACAAGCACAATTAGCTAAATCTAATCAATCTGCTGATACCCTCAAGGGATTAAAGCAAGATATTAGTATTCAGCAAGAAAAATTAGAGCAATTAAAACAACATTATCAATTATTAGCTCTACAAGAATTAGATGTTACTCAGCAAAGATTACAGTCTTTCAATTCTCAACTAGCGGCGGAAAATGCCGTTAATAATGCCATAAAGGTTAATACAATTCAAAGTTATGCGGACTTACTTCCTCAATTGATAGAGCAAGCTAAAGCATTAAGTGATATTTGGGTTGAGAATTTAAAAACAAATCACAAATTAACCGTTGATATTAGTGATTTATTTCAGAATAATCTGATTTCGTTTAATCAATTAGCGGATTATATTG
Organism: Cuspidothrix sp.; assembly: GCA_046080125.1. Classification (GTDB taxonomy): domain Bacteria; phylum Cyanobacteriota; class Cyanobacteriia; order Cyanobacteriales; family Nostocaceae; genus Cuspidothrix. Next base: position 3,925 of record JBJTTJ010000056.1, on the reverse strand, counting down.
AGAAAAATCTGGCTACACCTGATATTAATTATTCTCTGAATCAAATTCAGTTAGATGAAGCCATTGCCATTCAGGATACACAGGTTAAATATAGAGATGCTTTAACCAAAACTGTCGATGATTTAGGAGAAGCGATTGAACTTCAGAAAAAATCAGTCCAGCAAGGAGAGGAAATTGCAGGGAAGTTACAGCATCTTCAGAATTTAACTCAGTATGAAAAAGAGTATGCCACAAATAAAAATAATACTGCACTGAACGTTAAGTTAATTAATGAACTTTCTCAAGAAGTTTCTAATAAAATCGCAGATATACCCAATCAGTTAGACTTGCCGAATGATAAACAAGAACAACTGATTGAAACAAATTTACAAAAGTATATTCAGCAGAAACAGAATGATATTTTAGCCACACAGAATATCTCTTTTGATGATGTAAAAACTAAAATCTATGGAGTTGATACTTTTAATCCAGCTAAACTTACTTACGATGGTTTTGGAACTAATCATACTTGGGCTAATCAGAATAGTTATCCTCGGTTTTTAGCAGATGTCAATGGAGATGGAAAAGCTGATATTGTTGGTTTTGCTAGTGGTGGAGTTTGGACTGCTTTAGCTAAAGGTGATGGTACTTTTAATCCAGCCAAATTTGCTTACGATGGTTTTGGGATTAATCACACTTGGGCTAATCAAGACGGTGTGCCTCGGTTTTTAGCTGATGTGAATGGAGATGGAAAAGCTGATATTGTTGGTTTTGCTAGTGGTGGCGTTTGGCCTGCTTTAGCTAAAGGTGATGGCACTTTTAATCCAGCAATATTTGTTTATCAAGGCTTTGGGATTAATCAAACGTGGACTAGCCAAAATGCAGTACCTCGCTTTTTAGCTGATGTTAATGGAGATGGTTTTTCTGATATCGTTGGATTTGCTAGTAATGGGGTGATTGTTGCACTTTCCAATGTTGCTAAAAAACAACAGGAACAGATAGATAGTCTTAAAAAAGCTAATCAACAAAAAGGTATTGCTGATTTACAAACTCTACGGTTAGAAACTGCTCACTTAACCTTACAATCTGAACAAAATTCAGATAAGGTACAGTCCTATTTACAAGATTCATTAAATATTTTCAATGTCAGAGAGAAGAGACTAACATCTTCAACAAAACCTTTACCTAGCATTGATGGAACTTTCGATGTTAAATCTGCCTTTACTCCTCCTAGTTATCAAGTAAGCAACAATAATTTTAACTATCAAACGGGAGATTTTAATGGAGATGGAAAAACTGATTTAATTCATTTTGTTAATATTGGTAATGGATATGTTCATGTTTGGAATTCTAAAGGTGATGGTACTTTTGATGTAAAAGCTGCCTTTACTCCTGCTGCTGGTTATAATGTAAGCAACAATAATTTTAATTTCAAAACAGGTGATTTTAATGGAGATGGCAAAACTGATTTAATTCATTTTGTCAATAATGGTGGTAAAGGATATGTTCATGTTTGGTTGTCAAAAGGAGATGGAACTTTTGATGTTAAATCTCCATTTACTCCTAATCCTGACTACAATGTAAGCAATAATAACTTTAATTTCAAAACAGGTGATTTTGATGGAGATGGCAAAACTGATCTCATCCATTTAGTTAGTTCTGGCAATGGATATGTTCATCTTTGGAACTCAAAAGGAGATGGAACTTTTGATATTAGTCCAGCTTTTGTTCCCAATCCTAGCTATCAAGTAAATAATAATAACTTTAATTTTAGGCTAGGAGATTTTAACGGAGATGGTAAAAACGATTTAACCCATCTAGTTAATTCTGGAAACGGATATGTTCATGTTTGGACTTCTAACGGTGATAGTGAAGCAACCATTAAAAAAGAAGCTCAGGATGGACTGCAAGCAAACCGTGACAAATACTTCCCCGAACTCAACCAAGCTACAACTCTTGCTAATCTGCAAACTCAAATCACCAAAGAAATTGACCAATCTCAACAACAAATCGCCCAACTCAAAGCCAGCATCACCCAAAAACAAGCCCAAGCTGCTGCTGCACTATCTCAAGCTGCTTGGTATGAACAAGAAGCAGCTACCAATTGGCAACTTAGCCGTAAATCTGGACCCACTTGGACAGAAGAAAGACAAGTAAAAGCACGCTCAGGTAAAAATAAAACTATTACCGTTACTCACGTAGATCATAATTGGATTATTTGGGATACTTATACCCAACAAGCGGCATCTTTGAGAGAACAGGCCGCTAACCTCTTCAAAGGTATAGAAACTAATACCAACCAACAAAATACCACCAGTGATATCCTTAAACAATGGCAAAATGCTAGTAGCATAGCTGACCAAACCGCCCTTACCCAAGCTCAACTTACCACCCTTCTCAACCAATTAGACGCTAAACGGCAACTCAACGGCGATAAACAACAACAAATAGCTGACTGGGAAAAACTGCTGGCCACCTTACAACCTCAACTACAAAAGGCCATTAAAGACGCAGAAACCGCTAAAAATAATGTCACCAAAGAATGGACAGAATATACAAAGAGCAAACAAGAGTATCAAACTGCTCTTAATGATGTTCTCATCCGTCGGACTGACCTCCAAGTTCAAGGACAACAACTTCTGAGGGAAATGAACGACGTTAAAGACTGGGTGACACAACAAAGCACTCTCTTGAACGACGAAATTACCCAAGCAGATGCTCTAATTACTCAACTCAAAACCCAAAGAGATGCTATTACTAAACAACTAACTACGGCTTCTGGTAATGCACAAACGAATCTCCTGACTCAACAAGCCCTTTTAAATCAATCCATTGATTTGCTGACTCAAAAACAAGTAGTTCTCATTGCCCAACAAACCACATTTGTCCAAAAACAAACTCTCCTCAATACTCAAAAACAAGTCATTGACACCCAGTATCAACTGCTGGATGCCTATTTAGAAAATCCTGACAAAGACACCTCCAGTTTAGAAAAACTCCTTACCGACACCCGTGCCACCCTTGCGGAAGTGCAAAAATTAGCAGAACAAGCGGAAGCCAGTAGTAATGCCCTGACTGCCCTCATGGATGACGTGCAAGCTTCTTTGCTGCTGCAAAATGATAAATATCTCAGTGCTATCAAAGATAAACAGCAGATCCTCGAAGACATACTGGCAATTACCGAACTCAAAGAAAATAACACCCTCAAAGCCACTCAAAAACAACTGGAACTGAATACTTTAAGCCCCCAAGTTAACGATATTCTCAAAAAAGCCACCGACGCTGGTAGTCAGGAAGCGGCCAAACTATTGCAAGCTGTGCGTAATAATGACATGGCAGCGACCTATGAAATTATCTACCGGGACTATCAGGATTTAGCCAGTGATAAGGGGGGATGGTGTGTTAAAGGCATTGCTCGCCCTGAAGATCGGCAAATTGCGGCTAATGCTTACAATAAAATGCTGGAATATCGGCAACTGAAAGCAGAAGCAGAAAAACAAGCAGCCCAATTTACCCAACTCCGTACTCTGGCTGAAAGTCAATTAAATCTTCTCAAACAACAAGAAACTCTTGCGGCGAAAGAATTAGCAGATTTAAAACTAAGTATTGGCAATAACCAAGAGCAAATTAATGCTAAACAAGAAGAATTAGCGATCGCTCAATTCCGAGTTGATGCCCTTTCTCAATTGCGAAATTGGACAGAACAAACCCAAACTCAATTATTATCTGTTGAAAAACTGAATCTATCCCAAGCCAAATTAGAACAGGATCTTGCTAATAACCGTCAATATCTGATTGATGATGCTGTTAAAGCCCAACTGAATAAACAACGGTTAGAGATAGAGCGCGATCGCCAAATTGCTGTAGCCAAACTAGAACAACTCAACCAACTCAAAACCGAAGAATCTCTACAAACAGCGATTAACAAATTGCGTTTAGATATAGG
>JBJTTJ010000055.1:0-13139 GCA_046080125.1 Cuspidothrix sp. | reverse complement strand
CAGATTTAGTGCTTTATCGCTTAGAACCAAAGGAAGGAAAAACAAAAGTAGTTAGACATGATGGACATAGATTAAGACGATTAAGAGAAGAATTAGGTCAGGAGGTGCGTTGGTGAGTCGGAAATATGTTTTAATTGGTGTTGAGGGGAATCATGATCAGGCTTTTATCTCTAAGATTTTGTGTAAATTATTAGGCTTTTCTAAATTTGATGGGAAGATATCAGAACTAGATCATTTTTGGCGTAAATTTATCCCTAATTATCCTAAAAGGGGAAATTTATATGTAAGACTTGATATGCCTACTATTTTGTATACAGAAACTTTATCAGTCGCTTTATATCCAGGTGAAGGAAGTAATTTAATTACTAATTTGAATGATAAATTATCTGATATTGATTATTCTACTCTTTTGGCTTTTGCAATTGTAGCTGATGCTGATGACGACACACCAAATAAGGTTGCTGAAAAATATCATCATGGCTTTAAAGAATATTTCCCTAATTTTCCAACTACAGTTAATCAAAGTGGTAATGTCATAGAAAGTTCACCAAAATTAGGAATTTACATATTACCAGATAATTCTCAACAAGGTGTATTAGATACTTTGATTTGTGATTGTGGAGATTTAGCTTATCCTGAATATATGCAAAGAGCAAGAGAATATATAAATAAATTTTCTGAAGAAGAGAGGAAGAAAAAGCCTTTACAATGGAAACCTTTTGATCAACAAAAGGCGATAATTGCTACAGTTGTAAGTGTTCTAAAACCTGGCAAAACTAATCAAACAAGTATTAGTGATAACAGTTGGATTAGTTCTGAAACAGAATTTCAAATTCTCGCAATTCAAAACTTAACTAAGTTCTTTAAGAATTTATTAAATTTAAACCCTTGAATAATCATCTGTTCTCATCCAACTTATAAGCACTTATCTACAGCTATATATTTACACAGTTAGTAGCATTAATTATAACTCAGAAATTTTAGAAATTAGATGAGTAATTTCCTGGTAGTATCGGGTATTTCCTGACTGCAAATAAAGGTCTGCCGCTTTGCGTAAATCGCTGATTGTTTCGATTTGATTACCCGTATTTTTATGTACATCTGCCCTGACTAAATAAGCTGAAGGATAACGGGGTTGTAATTCTATAGCTTGGTTTAAATCTGTTAATGCTAAATTTAATTCTCCCAAAAGGAAACGGCTACGACCACGATTAAACCAGTCCTCAGCTACATTAGGGTTAATACTGATTGCTTTTGTGTAGTCTGATACTGCTTTTTGATAGTCTTCTAGGGCATAACGAGCATTAGCGCGATCGCTATAAAATACAGCAGACTGAGAATCCAATCGCAAAGCCTCAGTAAAATCACTTATTGCCTGAATAAATTTATTTACTAAATAATAACAATTACCGCGATGATAATATGCTGGTAATAAATCACTATCTATGTCCAAAGCTTGGTTATAGTCCTGAATAGCCGTGTGTATATTCCCTAACAATTTATAAGCATCACCCCGTTTGCAATATGCTGGGGCAAAATCTGGAGTGATAGCTAGACATTGAGTATAATCTGCAACTGCACTATTCAAATCTCGAACTGCTTCTCGCACCGTCCCCCGTCCATAGTAAGCTGTTGCTAAATCAGGATTTATTTGTAAAGCTTGATTATAGTCTTTAATAGCATAATCATAGTTTCCCATTTGGTGATGTGCATTAGCGCGAAAAGAATATACTAAAGCTAGTGTAGAATTAATTTGTAATACTTGGTTATAATCAGTAATTGCATTTTCATAATCTCCTAAACTGCTATAAGCTAGACCACGTTGATAGTATGCTTGAATATCATCAGGAACGATTCTTAATGCTTGATTAAAGTCAGCAACTGCTTGATAATAATCTTGGATATCTGCATAGATTAGTCCTCGGTTGTAGTAAGCAGCAGCAAATTTAGGATTAATATCTAAAGAAAGATTGTAATTATGAATAGCAGCTTGATAATCTTGCAAAGCATAATAAGTATTACCACGATTATGATAAGCTTCTGCTAAAGTAGGATTAATTTTTATAGATTGACTATAATCATCTATAGCCTGTTCATAATTGCCCAAAATATGAAATATGTTACCACGATTAATATAAACCATGGCGAAATCAGCATACAATTCTAAAGCTGCATCGAAATTAGCGATCGCTTGTTGATAATTACCGCTATGATAATGATCTAAACCCTGCTGGTGCAAAGCATTAACTACATCAAAATTTATATTTTTACTCATTAGTTGACTATTGACTGTTGAATATAGATACCGAAATTCTTTGAAAAATCCGGTATCTGTTTAGCAAAGCAGTACACTTTCATATTCAGACCTTGTAGATAAATCTACCATTTCACGTTCTGTTTTCTGCAAAGAATTTAACATTGAATCGTCCCGATGTTGCCAAACAGCAAATATTTTTTGTCTGTCATCATTGAAAGTTTGCCAATCAATTTGATAACCATTATTAACTTGTTGTAACTTCAAACCCAATAAACCCAAAAGTCGGTTTAATATTTTCACACCTGAGACAGATTCCTTACCTCTGACTAAATCAACATCTAAAGCACGTTTAATATGCTGACTACTTTGCAAAGCTATATTTTTTAGCCAAATCAAATCAGAGTCATGTTCATAAAATACTCTTTCCGCTTTCAGAAATTGTAACATTCCCAAAGCTCGCATAGCTTCCACCTTGAGAGTATATGTTTTTAAATCTGGCAGAAACACCTTACCCTCACCCCAAAGCAACTGTTGACTCCATTCCTGTTGATCTCTAACATAAAAATACTCACTTTCGTGAGTAAGATAATAATGAATTAATAATTGACCATAATAACCTTTGTCATCGAGTAATTTCAGTTCAGGAGTGATGAGAATCCCATATCTCTGCTTGAGAATATATTTATTAACTTGATAACGTTCTATATTGCTGAGAGAATGTTTGGTTAATAGCTGTTCATACTCCAGATAATTAATATCTCTAGCATTAGCGACAGCATTAGCCTCTCCTAATTGATTTTGCTGTTTAATTTCTTTAATTTTGCGTTTAATCTCCTTAGCTTTTTGCCGACTTTGCGACCAATCTTTCTGGACTTTAACAATTTCTAAAATTATCCGTTTGCGGTTTTGTAAATCACTTGGTTCAGTGGCAAAAAATGCTGAACGTAAATCACGGATAATATTATTTTGTACTTCATTACTTCGGATTTGAATGGAATGTCCGTCAGCAATTAACCCATGTTCCATGGATTGACGATAAAGACCAATGGAAGCATTAACTCTAGCAGATAATTTTGCCCAAGTTCGTAAATGAATGGGATCATAAACTAGGGGTAAATCCACATCTATTTTATGTAATGGACTTAATAAAGCTAGGTTTTCCTGTTGATTTTCTTGATACCAATGAGATAGTAGACGATAATTCGTACTACCACTTCCAATTAAACCAATACCGCGTTTAGAACACCATACCACACGGGGAACATTATCCCGTACTCTTGCTAAAGCTTGACGAGCTTCTGAGTCAGGAATTACGCCTTGAAAAATACCATAAACTCGGTCAAAGTGTTGCACATCAATACTAATTCCTGTTCCCAAACTAGGAGTCACAAAAACAGTATCATAATTAGTAATTTTTTGATTAATAGCTGTTATTAAATCAACTGCTGCATGACCTGGTGTATTAGTAGTATGGCTACTAACTATTAAAGTTTTAGGAAATTCTCTTCTAAGTTTTTGCAAACGTTCTCGTAAGTAACCTTCAACGGTTTCACAACTATAACGACCGGAACGACTATCGGTAGTAACATAGCATTTGCGTCCAGCCATTAAATCTAATTCTAATTGATGAATTAGAGGTGTAGGATTAGGTGAATCATAGAAAGTTATATCCCAACCTTTTTCCGGTTTCCATTTATTAATGACTACCCAAGGTGTTAATTTAATTCCTGCTAAAGATTGTAGATATTCTAGAGATATATCTGATAAATCGGCATCTTGGGCAATTACTAAACCACCTGTTGTCAGGACTGTAGAAATTAATTGTTGAAAAATACTCAGAATTTTTACACGTTTTTGTTTACAAGTATTACTATTTAGTAAATGCCATAAAGATTGTTCAACTTCATCTAAAACTAATGTTGCTCCCTGCCAATTTTCAGGTTTCAATTTCCAAATCGAGTCCACACATAATCCCAATGATGGAGTAATTGCTAAAGGATAAGTAATCTCATGATTTTCTATAGTCCATGCTTCCTGTTCAATTCCCCATTTAATGCCAATTTTTTTACAGAGAACGCGCCCTAAAATTATGCGGTGAGTAATTAATAAAACTCGTTGATTACGGCTTTTAGCTTGTTGAATAATACCTTGTAAAGCTGTAGTTTTACCTGTTCCTTTAGCTGATTTAACTCCGACTAATCCAGAGGTGGGAAAAGGAATTTTTTCCAGATAAGGAGAGTTAACAGTCAGTGCAGGAGTAATAGTTAATTCTGTATGAGGTTTGGTTTGGGCTATATATATATCTAAATCTAGACTTTGACGATAAATTCTATCAAAGGATGTGATACCCTTGGCAAGGATAAATTCATCAACTCCTTTTTCTTTACCTGGCAGTTCGACAACTTTTACATGACAATTTTGCTGTTGAAATAAATAACCCAATTGAGAGATAGCATTATTCACAGAGGCAATTTTTTTTGCTTGGGTTTCAAAATCAAAGCAAATATAAAAATTACGTTTTATAGTCGTGAATATGGCTAAATCTGGAATTAATTGCCGTCGAGTAACCTGCCCAAATTCATCTTTAATAACTCGATAACCGCTAGTAATACCCGGAATAGCAATGGCAACATATCCTTGACTTAAAAGTGCAGCAGCTTTTTTCGCACCTTCACAAATAATAATGGATATTTTATTTTTAATTACCCATGGCCAAAAACCTTCAGCTTCACCATCATAATTAATAGTGATATTTTCCGGTAATTTCACATTGTAGCGCCGGCTAATTTCCTGCCATATTTCTAAAGATATGCGTAAACAAAATATGCGTGTGGGTGTGCTGGGAGGATGTTCATATTTAATTGTTTTTCCTTTTTGATTTTGGCGCGGTTGATTGGGTTTAAAACATCCCCATTCCATTGTTTGCCAGGTGTTAAGGGGGTCTACTCCAGAACACCACCAGCCACCTGCTGTAAGATGGGTGTAACGCTGTAACCATGCGCTTGTAATCATCCCTCTATTGGTGCGGGGAAGTTGGTCAGAAATTAGCAAATATTCATAGACATTAATGCCTTGAAGGGATTTAAAATTCAAATTTATTAAGTCTAAACTTATACCACTACTCTTGACTAATTCTTCCAGGTGTTGTGGGTGTAAAGAATGCAGATGCATAAGCTGAAGCAGCTAAAGAATATAAAGAGATTAAAACCTTAGCATGACTAGACTGATTTTTTATAAAAGAAATTATTAAATTTACGTGTTGTATTTATTACTTTGTCTGGATAAATACTTCTGTGGATATATCAAGATGTGATTAGGGCTGTGAAACCGTGTAAATAATAAGTTTGTATTATAACTCTATATACATATAATTTTTAGTTATAGGTACTAATCATGAGGTTAGTTGATAATTCAACTATTACACAAGGACGTAAATAAACCAACCATTACAAATCTTACCCAAGCCTATAAAGTCTTAATTTTGACTTTTGCACAGATATATTAGGCTGTTACGCAGCTAAATTGTAAATCTTGCCATTCACTGAATTGAAAAACGCTATATATTATTATAGCGATTTTTATTCAGTTTAGTTACAAGCCGTAATAATTCAACTCAAATAAAGGCGAATAGTCTTGTAACTCATTAGACTAGAAACCGCTATATTCAATTATCGTCTATATTCATCCCCACAATCACCAATTAACTGATATAAATCCCGTGATTGCTGAGAAACTGCATCTATTTTTCCCATATCCTCAGCATCTAAATCAAAACTAAATACCTTAGCATTATCTTCTAAATGTTCCGCAATTCCCAGTCTTGCACCAATAATTACGCCACCAACTGCGGGCTGATTTAAAATGTAATTTACAGCCACATTAGCAATACTCACTTGATGCCTATCTGCAATGGTTTTTAAGGTAGTTAATAACTCTTGAAATAATCCCCAACCACCCCAAGCATCAACCATTTGTTTATATTTTCTCAAGCTGGTGGTGTTGATTTCTAAAGTTTTTGGTTCGGGTTTACCTAAATATTTATCTGATAACAAACCACCACACACACTACCATAGGTAAACAATTTAATATCATGTTCTTGACAAAATTTAACCATATTTACTTGTGGTCTTCTGTCAACTAATGAAAACTGCACTTGGTTAGAAACAATTTTGATTCCTGCTTCCGTAATAATTTGCAAATGTTCTGTATCAAAATTAGTTAAAGCTAAATGTTTGATTTTACTTTCAGTTTGCAATTCTGCCATATATTGGAGAGCATCTAAATAATTAGAGTCTCGATATTCCCACCAATGAAACTGCATTAAATCTAAGGATTTAACATCCATTCTTCGCAGAGAGATATCAATATTTTCCTCAACCAGTTTTTTTGTCATCTTTCCAGGACGCGGAACCCATTTTGTAAAAGCTTGAATATTATTTACCGCTTCTTCTCCACGAGTCGCTATTAATTGACGACGAAACTCACCAATGAAATCCTCAGCAGGGCCATAGTGGTCTGCTAAATCCCACGTTATAAAACCAGCATCCACGTATTGAAACATAGACTCAATCGCAGTTTTGGCATTAATACGTCCATGTCCCCCAGAAACTTGCCACATTCCATTTAAAATTCGGCAAATTTTTAAATCAGGAGTAAATTGTAAATAGCTTGATTCAGGTAAATTCATGTTTTTTGTATTATTTCCAATCTTTTTTTGCTTGTTCCAAAACATAAGCGGCAACGATTTGAATTTCCTCTGCTGTTAACCGTTCTTTATAAGCTGACATATTACTCTTACCATTAGTGACGATATTTGTAATTGCTGCTAAAGAATCCATCCCATATTTTTTTAAGGCATTCTTTTTTAAGTTTTTACCACGTCTAATGATATTACCTCCATTGATATGACAACCAGCACAATGGAAACTAAAAATTTCTGCCCCGTTGGCTGTATCTAAAGCGTTAGCAGGTAAGGTAAAATTAATTGTCCAGAAAAAAAATGCACATATTATGAGAATAGTTAGTTTTTTCATCAGTTTTAGTTTCCTCATTTTATAAAGATTCAAAATCAGTCATAAACCCAGGGAATTTGGCAGTTTTTTCTTGAAATTCTTCTGCATTGCTGACATCTTCTATTTTATATACCATAATGCGTATACCATCAGGCATTTTTTTAGATGAAATTAATTCTGTTTGATAATTATCTGCCATTTTCTTAAATTCAGCCCCGCTAACTTTCCAATCTTCGGCTGAACAGGTGATATTAACGCGCCACATAGTTATAGTTTTTTGAGTTTTGACTAATGTTGATATTTAGTTACACTTTATCACAAAAAGCTGTTCAATCTGTGAGCAAGTGTTGTAATAGTATACATTATTAATGTCCTATTTTTGCAAAGTTCTCTAACTGAAGGAGTCAATAGTGGATAAGAAAGAAGATGAATAAACTCAAGTACCAAATGATTATCCAATGGTCTAACGAAGATGATTGCTTCTTAGTAGGATTCCCTGATTTTCCAGGACAAAAATGGCGCACTCATGGAGATACTTACGAGTTAGCAGTAACGAATGGCATAGAAGCCTTAGACTCTCTTATTATTGCTTACGAAGCTGTGGGTGATGCACTTCCAGAAGCAACAGTTTGTAATGCAGCATAGGCAAGAATTGAAGTACAATAACCCAACAACGCTGGTTGGGTTATCTGATCTGGTTTTTGGGTTGATTAAATCATGTTACTACGTATAATTACTGTATGTTAATAAGCAAATAGTTATGTATATTATAATCATAGCGTTTGTCTGAAATACAAAATATTACGCCCAGAGTTGATGGACGGATATTTGAAGTTTACAATTGACAAAGTAAAATATAGAAAATAACTATTTAACTGGAAAAAATCGGGGGATTATGGCATTTATTAACTTCATGGCCGATCTTCAAGAAATTATTGTACAGGAACTTTCCAATCTGGGACACCCCCCAACACCAGAAGAGGATTTGGATACTCTTTTGATATGATATCTGAACCTTATACGGAGAATGCCACCAGTTATCTCTTGGAATATTAAAAAATCTAAAGAGTTAATTAGCAAGTCTTTGTCTTTATCGGAAGAAATTCGTAATGGCTTAGAAGAATTCATTATAAAGGCTGAATCTGGGGAAAATTTAAAACCTCATATTAGTACCCGAATAAATGATCCAGACTACAAGGACTTGATGTCTTATGACTGGGGATTTTTTCACTTTCATCTGGGTACTAATCCTCATCCAACGCAAACTGAATTTATAAAACGCACAAATGAACTTTTATTTGCCATTACTGTTTCACAGTCAGCGATGATGTATTTAATAGACATTTATCCACATGAAGGAGGTTGTACAAATCAAGATTTACTACGGATCATTGAAGAAAACTGGGGGGAACTCCTAGATCCACATACTGTACTGGGTATTGATGAAATTGATTACAACCCTTCTGATAACGATATTAGAATCTTTCGGAAAACTGGATTTGTTACTATGCTTAAAACTCCTGGTGGTCGCATACTTTCTCCTATTGGTGGAGGAATTACGACAGACGGAACTAGCGTTCAAAATCGAGAAGATGTAGATAATATAATAACCAGAGTTCGAGAACTTGAGAATTGGTTTATTCAACAGAGGAATATATTGGCAAATGAGTTCAAAAATAAGTATAACAAAGAGTGGGATGACTTACACTTCAAAGTAATATCTTTTGAAAAACCAGCAGAAATAAAAGAATTAACAACAGGAGATATTCGGTTTGTTTCTTCGTAGTATGACTATCTAGGAGATGGTACAAAATATGACTGAAATTGCGGAAAAACTCAAATTTGAACTCTCTCAACTCTCTATAAAAGATCGTGCCGAACTTGCCTACTTTTTAATTCATTCTCTAGAAGAAAGTATAGATAATGATGTGGAGGTTGCTTGGGATACAGAATTAACTCGAAGATTAGACGAAATCATGAGCGGAAAAGCTATTGGTGAATCATCGAATCAAGTATTTTCTAAGTTGCGAGAGAAGTATTCGTGAAGCCAATTATTATTCACACTGAAGCTATCAGGGAGTTTGATAGTGCGATCGCTTACTATGAAGATCAAAAGATAGGATTGGGGCTGGATTTACTATCTCAAGTAGAAGAAGCTCTGGGAAAAATCCAACAAAATCCCAACTTAGGAACGCAACACACTATTGCAGGGGTACGTCGTTACGTGATCAAAGGGTTTCCATATCTCATTTTCTACGTAGAATTAGAGGAGTTTATTTGCGATCGCCCATGGAAAGCGAAGACCAAATTATTGGAAAAAAAGACAGCTTGAATAAATATTGTGGGGTGGGCATCCTTGGACTGAGCTTTGTCGAAGTCTTGCCCGCCCAAATTAGAACTTCAGATGTAGAAAAACACATCAATGATGATGAAAATGAATACCTATGAAAATATCATAGACAAATTCAAAGAAGTCCTTTTTCTGCAATAAACCTGAAGTTTGGGGACTGCCTTTTTCATCCAATAATGGCTTCATCAAATAATAAGCTGGTTGGTAATTGTACCAAGGAATTGAAGGCCAAAGATGATGAATTAAATGATAATTCTGACCCATAATCAGGATATTCAGAACTTTACCAGGATAGACGCGAGCATTTTTCCAGCGATTTCTTTCTACAAAGGGACGGTGAGGTAAATAATCAAAAAATAACCCCAATGCTATTCCCACTATAAAAGCAGGAATAAACCAAAAGTTAAGAATATAGCCCAAAAAATGGTACTGGATAGAGATATAAAAAATACTCACGATAATTAAGCGACTAATGAACCATTCCAATAGTTCATAGTTACGCCATAACCTTCTTTGAAAGAAAAATACTTCATGGTACAAAAACCTCACTGCAATTAACCACAACGGACCACCTGTAGACACATAATGATCCGGGTCATCTTTTGGGTGATTAACATTACCATGGTGCTGCAAATGTACTCGTGTAAATACTGGAAAAGCAAAGGCTAAAATCAAGGCGCTGCCATGGCCTAACATGGCGTTAACAATGGGATTACGATGGGCGGACTGATGACAAGCATCATGAATCACCGTTCCTGAACAATGTAGCGCTAGAGTATTGATAATAAAACACAACCAATCAGGCCATTCCCAAAGCCAGTACCCAAAGTTAGACAAAACTAACATTATCACTACTACTAAAAACATCAGTAGTGTGGGGTTAAAATCACCAGAAGGTGATAAAAGTTCCTTTGAGGGAATTGTCAGTGGCTTTTGTGCCTCCGACGTGAGCATTACTAACTCCTTTGATAATCAATCTTTAGGCATCATACTATTAATCTGAGTGAAGAGTAAAGTTATGTAAAGGAAGATTTATTTGATTAGGACTTTGGTGTACGAAACCAAATCTATACCTTGACTAAAGTAAAAGTCACGGATATTTATCACTTCTTGCAAAAACCTTGAGATAAACTGTGATTTTAGACCCCATTGTCTCGATAATTAAGGTTATAACTGCAATATAGCAGTTTATTTAATTCATACTATTGAAGCTAAAATCTTAAATTTCAAATGGCATGAGGAAGTATTACCATTAATTCCCAGGTAGACCGAAAAATTTTGAACCCAGCCCATGACCCAATTAAGAGATTCTCAGCGTCGAACTAAAATTGTTGCTACTATTGGACCTGCTACCAGTAGTCCAGAAATGCTAAAAGCCATTATTCAAGCGGGTGCAACAACCTTGCGGCTTAACTTTTCCCATGGAACTCATGCTGATCATCAGCGTAGTATTCGGCTAATTCGGCAAACCGCGTTTGAACTTAATACACCAGTGGCAATTCTACAAGACTTACAGGGTCCAAAAATTCGTTTAGGGCGGTTTGAGAATGGTGCTATAACTTTAAAGAAGGGCGATCGCTTCATCTTGACAAATCGCCCAGTAGAGGGAACACAAGAAATAAGCTGCGTTACCTACGACTACCTAGCCGAAGAAGTCCCCGTGGGTGCAAAAATCCTCCTTGATGATGGCAAAGTGGAAATGGTAGTGGAGGAGATTAACCGTGAGAAAGGGGATTTACATTGCCGAGTCACAGTAGCAGGTAAACTTTCTAACAATAAAGGCGTTAATTTTCCCGGAGTCTATTTATCCATCAAACCCATGACGGACAAAGACCGAGAGGATTTGATGTTTGGTCTAGACCAAGGAGTAGATTGGGTAGCACTTTCCTTCGTCCGCAATCCCCAGGATATTATTGAAATCAAAGAGCTAATTTCCAGCACTGGTAAGAATGTGCCCGTGGTTGCCAAAATCGAAAAGCACGAAGCAATTGAACAAATGGAAGCAGTTCTATCTTTGTGTGATGGGGTGATGGTAGCTAGAGGCGATTTAGGAGTGGAATTACCGGCGGAAGATGTACCTATGCTGCAAAAGCGGCTAATTGCTACAGCAAATCGTTTGGGTATTCCCATCATTACCGCCACCCAAATGCTAGACAGCATGGTCAACAATCCCCGTCCCACCCGCGCGGAAGTATCCGATGTTGCCAATGCAATTTTAGATGGAACGGATGCAGTGATGCTTTCCAATGAAACCGCCGTTGGTAGTTATCCAGTGGAAGCAGTAGCCACAATGGCTAGAATTGCTGAACGCATCGAACAGGAGGAAACTCTAAACCCTAACTCCCGTCAATCAAGAGATAACAGGCGTTCTATTCCCAATGCTATCAGCCAAGCTGTTGGCCAAATTGCCGAGAATTTGGGCGCGGCAGCAATTATGACCTTGACACAAACCGGCGCGACGGCCCGCAACGTCTCTAAATTCCGCCCCAAAACCTTCATTTTAGCTATCACACCCCATGTCAACGTCGCCCGACAATTACAGATGGTCTGGGGAGTTAGACCCCTATTGGTGCTAGAATTACCATCCACAGGCCAAACATTCCAAGCAGCTATAAACGTCGCTCAGGAGAAAAGGCTGTTAACGGAAGGTGATTTAGTAGTTATGACTGCCGGTACACTTCAGGGCGTTTCCGGGTCAACAGACTTGATTAAAGTGGAAGTAGTGACAGCAATTCTCGGCCACGGAATTGGACTAGGACAAGGTTCTATTAGTGGTCGCGCCAGAGTAGTTCATAATGGTATGGATGCCAGCAATTTCAACCATGGTGATATTTTGGTTGCTCCCCATACTGGTGTGGATTATGTCGAAGCTATTCGCAAAGCTGGCGGTATTATCACAGAAGATGAAAGTCTCACCAGTCACGCCGCAGTTATTGGCTTACGTCTCGGTGTCCCAGTTATTGTAGGCGTGAAAGATGCCACACAAGTAATTAAAGATGGTGCAATTTTAACTTTAGATATGCAACGGGGCTTGGTTTACTCCGGTGCTGTGGGAACGTAAACAATTAAAAACTCAAAAAAATAATTTTGGATTTTTAATTTTTGGGTTTTGAAAATAAGCTACGGTGCAGACTTCTGACATGGTGTAAAGGGCTTTTTTCACCCAGAGACGCAAAAGGCGCGAAAGGCGTTTTCTGCGTCCTGGTTTTATGAGAAATAAACCACGTATCCCTTACGGGACCGAAGGGATAGAAGCAAAGGACACGAAGGAAGAAGAGGAAGAAGAAGGTTATTTATTCTGCAAATATTTCCGCTAAGATATCCAAAACGGCTTTTTGTTCTTCTGTAGTAATTTGACCGAGAAGTTTGACTAATCGGGTTTTATCTATTGTGCGAATTTGGTCAAGTACAATTTGCCCTTCTTTTCCTTGAAATTGACAGGTCACTCTGGTGGGGTATGGTTGCCCTTTTGTTGTCATTGGTGCAACTATTACGGTAGAAATATGATGGTTGATTTCG
>JBJTTJ010000054.1:0-33988 GCA_046080125.1 Cuspidothrix sp. | reverse complement strand
AGAAACTCAATTAGGTCAACAAATATTTCCCGAAATATGTCCATACACTTGCGAACAAACCCTCAATTCTGAATTTCTACCAGATTAAGTTTTATATCTTCGACTTTTTTGAGAAGTTGGGTATCTGGGAATCTTGTTTTTTTTAGAATCAGATTTTATCTAGCGCCAATCATCCCAATTTTGGACCCAGGAAGACTAAAATCGCCAACACAATGGCGAGGAAATTGCTAATAGAGCCTGTTTCTACTAGGTTGGATAGGCGATCGCCCATCACCATAAAATCAAAGCTTCCTGTCGCCCAGAACAGCCCCAAAATCCCTAATAATAAGCCGAAGTCACCCACTCGGTTGGTAACGAATGCTTTTTGGCAGGCCTCCGCTGCGGCTTTGCGATCATACCAAAAGCCCACCAGGAGGTAGGAACACATTCCCACCAATTCCCAGAAAATGTAAACTTGTACTAAGTTGGGGCTGACCACCAACCCTAACATTGAAGAGCCAAACAAACTCAGATAGGCGTAAAACCGCACATAACCTGGGTCATGGTCCATGTAGCCATCCGTATAAATCATCACTAAAACGGCTACTGTTGTGACAATTACCAGCATTAGGGCTGTCAGGTGGTCAATAGTGTAGCCCATCGTCAGGTGAAAATTACCTGCTGCTGCCCATTCCAATGTCCAAAGATAAGGCGCATGGCCTTGAAATTGACTCCACAGCAAGGCCAACGACAGTGCCATAGACGCTCCCATCAGGGAAATAATGACCACAGCATTTAGTTGTCGCAGACGGTTTGTTACCTGATTTATCGAGATTAGCCCTAGACCGACCAGCATTGCTCCTATAAGAGGTAATACTGGAATCAGCCAAGCATACTGATAGATTACTTCCATCACTAACGCCTACTTTTAGAATTCTGTACAAACAAACGAGTTGATGAAACAATGAAAGTTCAATGGGGTCAGGGTTTTTTTGGGATGAAAGACTAGAAATTATCTACTCATCTCTACTACTCCTGATTGCCCAGTACCTTCAAGTTACCTCGAATTTTCTCACCCTAAAGTTCAGTTGACTGAAAATTTTCAGAACTGCTAATAATTGTGACACACACCCTTGAGGATAAAATACCCCACCGGATACCCTTTGAATGGGGTATTAAGCATGGTTTTAGATTTGGTCAGTTGTCAATTGTTCTTCTAACTCCTAACTCCTGCCATATCTGTTTTATCCTGAGTCGTATAGGTGAGTTTAATCCCTTCTAAGGCCAGGCGTAAATCGTCTTTACTACGAAACCCCTCTAGTCTTTGTTTAACTATACCTTTTTCTATCAAGAGCACAGTTGGTAATGATTTTAACCTGTAAGTATTTGAGAGCTTGAAATTTTGATCAGCGTTGACCCCCACTAATTTAATTTGCTCACCACATTGGCTTTGAAATTGTAGTAACAGTGGGTGAATGATGCGACATAGTCCACACCAGGGTGCTTCAAAATTAACTAAAACGGGAACTGAAGATTCTAAAACTTCTTGAGTAAATGTCCGTTCACTAACCGACAACACCATGACACCTCTTGGATTATAAGGTTTTTATATCAAAATTAGCTGTCAGCAGGAGCAAATTGGTAAGTGATACCAGTTTGAATTTTAGATTTTCGATTAAGGATTTTGATGTTTTCCTGCTGACAAAAAAGCCACCGTGTATGTCGCGCTGGCTTTTTGACATTTCAAATCCCAATTACTTGTGACTGCTACTATACCTAAAGCTGGGAGGAAAAATTATTTTCCTTTTTGCAGTGAGAATATAGTCTCATGATAAATGCTTGAGTTTATCCTACATTGTTTCGGTAGCACGTGATTAGCACAAAGTTTTATTAAATTGATGTTTTTTATTGATCTTAGGGATCAGAGCAAACTACCATATTATCCTACTTGTTGCCGCTAATAACAAGGGGTGAGACCACCATAATAAACCAATGAAAATAGCAACTCCTAAATAAGCAGGACGGAGAAATTCTTGCCAGTTTAGGGATTGACGGCCATCAATAATTGCTTGAAAGGGAATGATTGAAGTCCTTTGTTTGACCAGTGCAAAGGCTTCTCCATAACGTTGGCTTAAACGGCGATCGCCATGCCATACTCCAAACAGGTGATGCAATACTAAAGCGATAGAGGTAACAAGGGTAAAGCTAGTACCTAACCACAGGGTATGGGCCACACACCAAATTACCTGTCCTACCATTTGCGGATGACGGGTAATACGGATAATACCTGTTTCATAAAGATGAACTTGGGGCTGTTGAATAGCCGCGATTTCTAGTAGATTGAAGGTAGCAGGATATAAAAAGAAAAAAGATATCGCCGATAGTACCCAAACTAATGTTCCCACACCTGGTACACCTTGTACCTGCCAAAGTTGCCAGCCATCATAACGGTGATTAAAAAAGTAGATAATTAATAGCGCTGCTAAGGGTAGGCTAATTAAGGCAAAAATGATGCGATAAAGTCTAGGTCCAATATATTTTTCCGCCCAAGGACGCAAAGCAGCTCCGCCGCTATGAGCGATCGCAAAAATTAACTGTAACCCTAGCATGACAAAATGACTGGAGGTAAACCAAGGATTGGCGATCATAGATACAACTCAATACAAAATTCCAATGCCAAGAGGCTACTATAGTAAACATCTTGACTTTTAACAGATTATACACAGGATAATTTTTGTCAAGATGTTGTGGTAGTAAGTTTTAGATAGTTCTTTAAATAGACCTCGCGCCTAAATCATCCCTAGTCACAAACCATTCCCTTGATTTATTTTTAAAGTTTCTCTTGCCCCGTTTCTAGGTTAAGTCTTATGTCTGACCTTCCTTTTACATTAGATCAGTTACGTATTCTCAAAGCGATCGCCCAAGAAGGGAGTTTTAAACGTGCTGCTGATAGTCTTTATGTCTCCCAACCAGCTGTCAGTTTGCAAGTTCAAAACCTGGAACGGCAACTGGATGTCCCCCTATTCGATAGAGGTGGCCGTCGCGCCCAATTAACTGAAGCTGGACATCTCCTCCTCAGCTATGGGGAAAAAATCCTCAGTTTATGCCAGGAAACCTGTCGTGCTATTGAAGACCTACAAAATCTCCAGGGTGGGACATTAATCGTCGGTGCATCCCAAACCACAGGTACTTATCTGTTGCCGAAAATGATCGGTTTATTCCGGCAAAAATATCCATACGTAGCTGTACAATTACACGTCCATTCCACCCGGCGCACGGCTTGGAGTGTTTCCAATGGCCAGGTTGATCTGGCAATTATTGGCGGTGAAATTCCCGCCGAATTAGGGGAATCTTTAGAAACTGTTCCCTATGCTGAGGATGAATTGGCACTGATTTTACCCACTTCCCATCCCTTCACCAAACTGGAAACAATTCAAAAAGAAGACCTATATAAACTACAATTCATAGCTCTAGACTCCCAATCAACGATCCGCAAAGTCATTGATCAAGTTCTCGCTCGCTGTGATATTGATACTCGGCGCTTTAGGTTTGAAATGGAACTAAATTCCATTGAAGCTATTAAAAATGCTGTGCAATCAGGTCTGGGAGCAGCTTTTGTCTCTACTTCAGCGATCGCTAAGGAATTACAAATGGGTGTTCTTCACTGTATGCCCATCGAAGGCGTTGTTGTCAAACGAACACTTTGGTTGATATTTAACCCCAACCGCTATAGATCCAAAGCAGCAGAAGCTTTTAGTCAAGAGATATTACCTCTGTTTGCCAATCCTAATTGGACTCAGGATATGTTGAAAATTGCTCAAATGAATCTACCAATAACTACTTTAGATGTAGCAATAACTAACTCTACTGATGAAAGTTGAATTCTGTTATTATCAGTCAAAAGTCATTAGTTAACCATAAATTGCTAATGGCTAGTGACTCATGATTAATCAATTGCACTCGTCCTCAGTGTCAACGTCCCAAAAATCACTTTATTGATTTAGATGATATCAAAATCCTGTAGCCTTAGTGATTATTACCGAAACAACAATATAGGAATCCTATAGCAATCCTAAATGAGTTTTCAACAACAAATTCCCCGACTACTCAAAAGAAGTCGGGGGTCTAACTCCTATAATATTCAAAAATCAAATAGGAGTCCTATATGTAATCTTGTCATGGTTTCTCTAACTATTAATCTATGAATCTGTAATGTTTTTCAGATAATGTACAATCGCCTCTGCTGTTTTCAAATTAGTTGCTACTAACACCTGATTAATATTACATATTTTCAACAAAGTTTCTTCATTAGTGGGACTAGGTGCAGGTGCGAGAAAATCTCTGATAAAAATCATGGCCAAAACATCTCCAGATCCCAGTATAACATTAATTTTTTGATATCCTCCAGATGTTGGGGAAGGAATTTCTTCACTCACAGTCAGACCAGCTTCTTGTTTTAAAACTTCACTCACAGAAGGCCAGCTAATGGTCAAACCTTTAGAGAAAAATTCTTGATGTTTAGCAACCAACTCAGCTAATTCCTGTTTCTTGCTTTCGTGAGCAATGAGGACTATATTTTTTTGAATGCTCATCTGACTATTTCCAATCTCCGTATTTGTTTCTAAATTTGCTTCTACATTGTCAACATCTGGTACTTCGTCAGTTTCAGTAACCGTTTCTAATTTTTCACCAACAATTACTAAATCCTCACTCACTGCTGTTGTAGAAATAGATGCTTCTATTTCTGGTGTTTCTAAGGTTTCTGCTGTAGAAACCACATCTGCTCCTATTATTTCTTCACTGACTGCTGTTGTGGAAATAGCTGTTTCTGTTGTCAATATTTCTAAGTTTTCTGTAGTAGACAAAACCTCTATTTCGGTCAATTGTTGATTAACTTCTTCTAAGGTTGTACCACTCATATCAACATCTTCATCACTATCTTCACTACCAATTATTTCGGTAACTTCTGCTTGAGGAAGAATATTATCAGGTGGTGCAAATATCACATCAGTCTCTTTCAAGGTCTCTAATACTGCTTCAGTTGCTTGTACGTCAACATCACTAACAACTTCTAGCGCTGGTTGAACTTCACTCTCAACTGCTAAATTTTCTTTTCCAACACCACCATCATCTATATCTAAATCTTCAACTTTAATATCACCCTCAGTTGATGCCGGTTCGATGTTGATATCTCGCGGTTGTACAATTGTAAATTCCTGTGTAATTGGCGTACTTAGATCAACATCTTCATCACTTTCAGTTAGCACTGTTTGAATATTGGTATCTCGCGGTTGTACAATTGTAAATTCCTGTAAAATTGATGTACTTGAATCAATATCTTCATTACTTTCAGTTTTCGTCACTTCAGGTGCTATTTCTGATGCAGGATTAACAATATCTTCTGGTTGGACTAAGGTTCTTTCTTCTACTATGGGTGTACTTAAATCAACATCTTCATTACTTTCATTTTTCGTCACTTCAGGCGCTATTTCTGATCCAGGATTAACAATATCTTCTGGTTGGACTAAGTTTCTTTCTTCTAATATTGGACTTTCAGATACTATTTGACCTTCAGGTGCAGTGATTACCTCTTGCTGTTGCACAGCAGCAACATCATTAACCGCCGATATTGCCATCTCTTCCTGAGTTGGACTGATCACTTCTTCCGTCAGGTTGGTAACTACTTCTGGTACTGGTTCATGAATATTAGGAACATTAATTTCCGGTGATATTGGTCTAGAAAACAGTGCTGGGTCTATAACTCTAAACACCGTTTCTGGTAATTGTTCCGCCGCAGGTGTGATATCTTCTATTTTCAGAAAATAATCTCCGATCTGGATAGAATCACCATGCTTTAAAATATATGGCTGATTTTTTACAGCTAATTGGTCATTAACAATCGAACCATTCCTGCTGCCACTATCACAATAATAATACTTTCCACCTTGAACCAAGAATTTACCATGTATACGACTGACATCAGGACTGTCTAAAGGCAAGTCACAATCAGGAGAACGTCCGATTATAAACTCTCCTTTTGATATAGTTGCCACCACTAAATCGAGTTCATTTACTTCATTGTCTGTGGTTAAATAAGCTATCTTGACTTTCATATTAATTTTTGGTTAATTTTACTAATTTCTGTCACCCAACGCTGACGGTAATTGTGTTCTAAATTTAGAATATCATCCTGTGCCCAGTGAAAATGATATGCAATAAAAGCTACCTCCTCATACAAGATGTCAGAGGGGTAGCTTATAACTCCCCCGCCAATGCTAACTCTACGGAAAAGTGAGTATTACAATGTGGACACTGAGTAGGGATATGTGTATTACCTTCCTGATTAATTCGATTGTAAAATTCTCTGAGATAGGCAATGTCATGTAAGAGCAGTCCTTCCAGTAAATCAGGGCTAACAGACCTTAAATTTCCTAGCCTTGTAATCACGCGGGATAACATCACCAAAACGCTGTAACCTGGATTTTCTTGAACTTCGCGCTCTTTCTGGACCAAAATTTCATCTTTAGCGGTGGCTAAACGCATAGTTCCATGACGATGCACACGGTTTTGACTATCCATTAACCCCCGTGGCAGAGTGAAGTCAAATTCAGTATAGAGGGTGTCTTGTTTACGAGGCATAATTCCTGATGGTTTTCCTGATTTACATAGCTAATTACCCAGAAGTGGTTCCGGGGAAGTTCCTTTCTCCTGTGGTAAGGAAGTTTCACTGTTCAAACCATTAATATGACGATAAAAGTCTTGCAGGTAATTTAAGTCTTGGGTAAAAAAGTTTTCTACCAGAGCGGGACTAACTTCAGATATAGCACCCAATTGAGTGATCACACGAGACAAGATCATAATCGTGGCATAAGCTGGGTTAGCTTTTACACGAGGGTCACGTAAAGGTGCTATCTCATCTATAGCCGTTGATAATCGCATTATACCCTTACGGTGTAGATTACCTTCCGAGTCCAGATACCCTTTAGGCAGTGTAAATTCAAACTCTGTTGCAAACATATTTTATCTTTTATTTTACGCGCTTAAATTCTTCATAGGCAACTTCAATTTCTTCAATTTCTATCTCACCACTGCGGGCATTAACATCCGCTATTTTATAACTAGCAGGCCAAGCACCAGCTAATTCAAATCTTGCTTGTTCTTTACCAGATTGGTCATAGATAGTCAAAGAAGCATTTTTACGCTGATCAGCCCATTTGCCTTCTTGAACGGATTCAAACCACTTCCAGATAGCTAGAGAATTGGTCATTCCTCTTTTGAGAGTGATATTCCCACTTTTGACATTACCAGGAATTTTGGTTCTGACAACTTGACCTTTATCTGAGGCACCCCATTTATTGGGAGTAACTTCAGCAATTTCAATAGCATCTTGAGTTCTTTTAAAGCCTTGACACTCTAAAAAGAAACCATCAACATTATCTTGTTGACCGTCTAGTGTTAGACCTAAGTAGAACCTATGGGCTGTAAGAATTTCTGGAACTTGACCTGCTGCTTGTGACACTTTTGATTGTTGCTAAAATTATCAATTTTATGGAAACAATCGGGTCTAAAACCCCATTTTTGAAGGCGAAAAATTGTTGGAGCGGGGTATAAATCCCCGGACAAGAAACCTTGGATCTTTTTGCCTTCGTTAACGGACCCGTTTAACGCCTTCGTGAACTAACTCAACAGTTTCATTGGCCATATCTCCACCAGATGCAGTTAAGGTGGGACCAGTGTACTTACAGGGATAACAGTTAACTATGTTCCAACGAGCTTTTTCACTGCCCTGCTGATCATAAGCTACTACTGAGCCTGTTTTCCGGTTTTGTGCCCACTGTCTGGGATCTCCCATATCTTCGTTACATTTCTGATACCATTGATACAGGTCTATATCATCAGTAGCTATTACCTTGAGTGTAATATTAGTAAATTTTACAATTGTAGGTGTTGCTTGGCGCATGATCTTACCAGACTTAGATGAGCCGTGGATATCTTGTGCTGGGGTGCTTTCAACACCTAGCCCACTAATTTCCTTGATGAATTTGTCAGTAATTCCGTCAGCTTCAAAGTAAAATTTACAAGCCGTTAAAAATTCCCCTGGCATAGTGATTTAACCTCCTGTGCAATAAGTGATATAAAAACGTTCAAGATGGAATTTTCTGCTACTCTTCATCTGCGATGCCATTCCACTGACTGACGCGGAAAATGACAAATTCAGCAGGTCTGACAGGACAAACACCAACTTCAATATATAGACGACCTAACATTCTGGTTTCTGGTGGGTTGAGTTCCTCGTCACACTTGACATAAAATGCCTGTTGTGGTGAAGCTCCAAACAAAGCACCTTCCCGCCAAATCCGCTCTAAAAAGTTACTTACAGTACGTCTAACACGGGCCCACAAATCTTCATCATTGGGTTCAAAGACTACCCACTGAGTACCTAGTTCAATGGATTTTTCGATATAACTAATCAAGCGTCGGACACTGATATAACGCCATTCAGTTTTATCGGGCTCAACCAGGGTTCTTGCACCCCAGACGCGAATACCACGATTGGGGAAGGTGCGAATACAGTTAATACCCAAGGGGTTTAATAATTCCTGTTCGCGGAAGTTGGTATCATAGCCCAAACCAATTACGCCTCTGGGTACTTCATTTGCGGGGGCTTTATAAACACCTCTGGTTTCATCAGTCCGGGCCCAAACTCCCATGATATGTCCACAGGGAGGTACAAGAATCGGATTACCGCGATCGCGTGGGTTGGCAACTTTGATCCAAGGATAATAAAGTGCAGCAAACATGGAACGACGGTTAAATCTGTTCAACCATTCCACTGCCTGTTGGGGCTTGACTGCTTCTGGTGGCGGATCTATCAAAACCATGCGGTTGGGTGGATTGGGAATATCACCACTGGCTGAACCTTCGCACATACTGATCATCAATTCCATGATGCCGTGGACTTGATCCAAATTTAGCACTTGCGCTTGATATGCCCGCATTAAATCAGGACAGGCCAACATGGTGATTTCATCTATTTCAAAAATCCCCCTTACTCCTGTACGATCATCACGTATACCTTCTAAATCCCTAGAAAATCTATCGACGGGAACAGCTACAATCGGTGGTGCTAGTTCATATTGTCCATTGGCCGGACGGCGCGATAAAGGCTGTCCAGCTTGAGACACATCTTGCACCTGAATATACATAGAATTTCTTAAAGCTGCGGCTGCATAGGTGGCTACCTGGGCTGCGGCTTCCCGGTTCATGGTTAAGTTCTCGTATTGCTCCAGAACTTCATCACCCCGGCGAATCTGTACAGAAAAATACTCGCCAGTATTGGGCGAAGCTTCACCTTCTGCACCTTCTGGTAAAGGACGAGGACTACTATCGGTAATTAAAATATTGACTGCCCCACTGGTTGCTTGTTCAGGGCGTAGGGCAAAGCGGAGTGTTGGCCGATTACCTCTACCAGTGATTGTGAGAATGGCTGGTTCTGGGCTTGAAGGTTTAGGTGCGCCTGGTAACTGAGTACCAATACTTGTTACCCAGCAACGACCGCCACCATTCATAAAGTAGCCATAGACGGCAAAAGGTAAGTAGGCGCTAAAATCAGTGAAACCATCAGAATTAGGACGGGCAAAATAGTTTAAATACTGGGTCCAGTTAGTAATTAGCATGGGCTTAAATAATTCGGCCCCATCACGAATATCTTCTGTAAACCCGACAAAACCAGCGATCGCTGTACTCACACCTTCAATTGGTCTGCTCCCACGATCCATTTCTTCAATATAGACACCGGGAGCGAAGTAATCGGTTCTGCCCATGGAAATATCTCCTAGTCGCTAAACACCTAAATTTATCGAAACAATCGGGTCTAAAACCTCGCATTTGAAGGCAAAAAGTTTTTGGAAGGGCGTATAAATCCCCATTACCAAAACGGACTCCTGCCTTCTGCTTCCTGCCTTCTGCCTTAATTATTCAGGAGCTAGTAAGATTTCTTTGAAGGTATAACTTTGGCTATCTACCAAGACATTGACATTCTGGGGTAAATAGCCAGGACAATTTACTGTCAAAACATAATTACCTATACGTAGATCTTCAAAAAAGAAAATTCCTTCTTGATTTGTTAATACAGATTTTTCAGTTTTGACGACAGCAACTTTGGCATCCACCAAAGGCTGATTAGCTACCCCACTTTTCACCATGCCAGCGATCGCTACTCGTTTAGTGGCAACTGAGCCGTTACCTTTGCCATTGTCATAAAATTGGTTTTGTAAATTGAAAATTCTTTCCGAAACCAATGGTACAGGAATGGACTGTGGCTCACAGGGTACTGTCACCGTTACATATAAACCAGCACGCAAGGGTACATTGAGGGCACTCCATAAAGAACCAACCTCAATCGGTGGATCAAGAGCAACTGTCATGGTCAAATTGCCATAACCCCGCAATTCTGGCACTAAAAAATCCTCTTGCAGAGGGCGATGACGCAATAGTACGTTCAAAGCCTCACTTAATAAGTGATGCTCACCTAAAGCAGTTCTATCCCAAGCTGTTAATAATATAGATACATCAAACCAAATAGGCGACCAATTGATCACGGCAGGTTGGAGAGCGTTTGTTAGTTTGCGTTCCACTTGTCTGCCAGAATGTTGTATTTGTTTACTCTCACGCAGGTCGTAAACATACAAGTTGAGAGTCGGACCTGCACCCTCTTCCCGGCGATGGCTAGGATGACTAAAGTCAATTTGCTCGGTACTGGTAAGTGATGTTCCTCCAGCTAGAATTTCTGCTAATGTTTGTACGACAAAGATAAGCATGAAAGTGTTTGGCTGGTAGCTAATCCAGATGCTTCTAGAATATCTGGATGAGTCTTGGAAAGGTAATTAGACTTTTGTCGATATTTTCTTGATCAATTTCACGGTTCACATCTGTTGAGGCTGCTAATGGGTAATTGGTAATGAATAATTGGGCGGAAAAATAAACTTTTGCCTCCTGCTTTCTGCCTGTTCCCCGTTCCCTCCTAACTAGCAACTTGGATCATATTAATTACTTTGATTTGAGTTCGGTTGACTGGGTGAATTTTGAGAACCGGAATGTGAGAACAAGAAAAATATCAGAACTCCTGTCAAACAAACTAATACAATCCCTAATCCAATCCACATATTTCGCCCGAAACTGTGGGAACTGCCGCCTAACTTTTCTGGTTTTAGTTGAAATATTGTGTTATCTGGTGTATTGTTAGGAGTTGTAGTTTTTCCAAGTCGTGGCTGATACAAAGTATCATCTAAGTTGTTGGCTTGTTCATTGTTGATTTGCCAATCTGCTGGACTAGGACTAGGCTTTGGTTGGGATGAGGGGTGGGGTTGGAGAATAGTCCCTTCTGTTGCTTGGGGTGGCTGTACAGGTTTAGATACTGTTTCTTGATCGGGTTTCAGATAGGGTGAAGGACGATGTTGGTAAGTATTCTCTTGCGGTGGTTGTCCTTGAATTGGTTGAATAGCACCAGCTATTGTTTCGTTATTTGACTGCTGATTTTCAACTGTTGGACTGGTTTGTATTGGCTGTGGAGGACGGGATACTGTGTCATTATTTGACTCTTGATTTGGCAATTGTGGGTGCGGTAGAATGGTCTCATTGTCAGACTGGTTGGGAACAAGCGATTGCAAGGGTTTAGAGACTGTTTCCTGATGGGAATCTAGTCCAGGCTGAACAATTGTTTTATTTATGGTATTGGTAGTACCCAGGGTAGGTTTGATAGCCTCTTGCAATGCCTGATTGAGTTCACCTACCGTTGCAAAGCGATTATTCGGATCTTTTTGCAGACATTTAATGACTACAGTTTCCATTTCGGCAGATATGTTTTCACATCCTGGTTTTTCCCGTAAAGGTGTTGGTAATTCATAAGTATGAGCAACTACCCAGGAAGCTTCACTGATATTATTACCTTTAATGCTGAAACCAAAAGGATCTGCTGCACTTAACATTTCATACAAGATAATGCCCAAACTGTAAATATCAGCCCTGGCATCTAAATTTTGCTTGTTTTGAATCTGCTCAGGTGCAGCATAACGAAATGTGCCGATAAAGGTAGTAGTTAAACTGCTCTGTTCAGAAGAATCATTACGGATTTTAGCTACACCAAAATCTAATATCTTCACCCATTCGCCCAAATCTGTAGGGATGAGAAAAATATTGTCGGGTTTCAGGTCACGATGGATGACCTGAATGTGTTCACTGCTACCATCTTTTTGTATAGTTACTCCTTGATGTGCCATCTGTAAGGCCTGACATACTTGGGAAATAATACTGATGGTTCTTTCTACAGATAATCGCCTTTCACGCAGTAACAATTCTCGTAATGTTTGACCGCGCAAATACTCCATTACATAAAAGGGATATCCTTCAGGAGTTACCCCACAATCACTAATCTTAACAATGTGGTCGCTTTGCAAAGCTGCACAAACTGATACTTCCCTCTCAAAACGCTTTCTCATCTCTTGGGATGCTACCAGCGTATCTTTGAGTAACTTCAATACTACCTGTTGACCTACACGGGTATCTGTGGCCAATAATACCTCTCCCATACCACCGACAGCTAGAGATTTGTCTATCCGGTATCGCTGGTTATCGCCTATAAAGCGTCCATTCCAATTCATTGTTACTCATTACTGCAAAGGTTTTTATTCCTAAGTCAATGCCGATACTTTTGTTTTTGGCCTCAACTTGAACGGGATCTATTTCTACAACAAAACTCAGAAAGCAACGATTAGCACCACCTTAGCCAACAACAACTGCTAAAAGCTTGCGCTAGTGACTGCTGTTGTTGGGCATCTGCATATAACCTGACTTTGACGATTTTTAGCATATTAGAGTGAACTACGTTTGCTATAAAAGAGTATAACATAAGATTTGTTCGTTTCCTCCATGTTCTGCTACCTGTTCTTCCTGTGGAAAAATTTGGTTGCAAAACCGTCGTCAACTCACGCGCAATTCATCTCAACACTTCCGCTATCGCGGTAAGTGTGAGGCTTCTTGCTGTTCAAGCTAAAATACGGATTTGATATTATTTGCAAGTACAAATATAAACTTCTTATAAAATTTATGTTACTGCTACTATGCTGAATGTTAAAGTTTTACTACAAAGCCTGAAAAATATTTGGTGAGACGTATGATGATCAAATTGTGCTGGTGCTGTGAGGAATGATGATGAGTAACGCGCTCTCTATAGTTGCTGTCACCGCAGTGCTAAAAGACTTACTGGAAAACGGGCTAGTCAGTGATTCAATTACTGCTAGTGTTGGTGATGTGCTGGTTACTGCCATACCACCGGATTTAATTAAAGTAGGAAGTGATGAGCGGGCTCAACTGAATTTGTTTCTTTATCAAGTTACCCAGAATCGCAATGTTGATTGGATATCTCAGGAATTTCGTACTAGACACTCTAGTATTAACTCTAGTATTAATAGTATTAATAAAAGTCAGCGTTCTGTAAATCCACCACTGGCTTTAGACTTACACTACCTCTTAACTGCTTATGGTGCTAAGGATTTTCAGGCAGAATTTCTACTGGGTTATGCGATGCAATTATTACACAAAACAACTATTATTTCCTCGGAATTGATTGGAAATTCATTAAAAACCGCAGCTACAAGTAACACCACAAGTCTGATTTTTCAAGCTTTGGCTGGGGTATCTGTATCTGCTCTGGTGGAACAACTGGGACAGATTAAACTTTCTCCTGAATTTCTGAATATGGAAGATAGTTCTAAGATATGGTCAGCTTTACAAACCCACTATAGACCGTCAATTAGTTATCAAGCTTCGATGGTACTAATTGAGAGCAGTAATGTCAATCCATCCGAGGCTGTGAAATGAAGACCACAAAAGTCAGTTACAAAATCAGTCACAATTGGCAACAGTGGTATGAAGGTAACGAATCTTACCTATTAGCGTCCTTGGCGATGGTGCGTGGTGCGATAGAAATATTTGCTCAAAAAGCACCGTCATCTGAAGCGATAGTAAAACAGCAGATAGGAGAACAAGCATTACAAGCTGCAAGGGCGGAAATGTCAGTACCACCAGCACTAGAGCAAATATGTACATTGTTTGGGCTGACTGGCTTTGAGAGGAATATACTGCTGATGTGTGCCTGTATGGAGTTTTATGGAGATTTTGCAGCTGTCTGTGCTTTAGCTCAAGGAGACTCACAACGAGTTTATCCTACTTTAAGTTTGGCTTTAGCAACATTACCAAATCCCCATTGGGATGCGATCGCCCCTGATAGTAAACTACGATATTGGCGGTTAGTTGAGTTAGGTGAAGGTAGAGCTTTAACTTTGAGTCCGCTGCGAATTGATGAAAGAATTTTACACTATCTTATCGCTACACAATACCTGGATGAAAGACTGGCGGGAATTGTTGAACCTTTACCGGAAGCAGTGGAATTAGTTGCTTCACAGCAACACCTGGCTGAACAAATAGCAGCTGTTTGGATGCAAGCTTCGCAAAAACAGAAGTTACCAATTTTACAGTTATGTGGCATTGAACCTAGTGGCAAGCGAGCGATCGCTGCTACAGTCTGTAAAATGCTAGGAATGACAACACATATCATGTCTGCTCAAGTTATTCCTTTTGCAGCGATGGAAATGGAAACTTTGTCGCGGTTGTGGGAAAGAGAGGCAATTCTGAGTCAAAGTGCTTTATTGATTGATTGTGATCAAATTGACATTACAGCAAGCGATCGCTTTCATCATATCGGACGTTTCCTAGAACGGATCAATGGTTTTGTATTGGTGACAAGTCGGGAAAGAATGACCATACACCAACGCCCAGTAGTCAGTTTTGATGTTCACAAACCCACTACCGAAGAACAAACCATACTCTGGCAAAAAACCCTATCCCATCTACAACCGCAATTAAATGGACAAATCAATACATTAGTAGCACAGTTTAACCTTAGTCCTAACACTATTTGGGCTGCTTATACAGAAGCGTCTAGTAAATTAGCCCAAGAGCAAGAACAAGATATCAGTAAGATTTTATGGGATGCTTGTCGGGAACAAGCTCGTCCCCGATTAGATGAACTAGGACAGCGTATTCCCCCTGGTACTACTTGGGAAGACCTAGTGTTACCTCCAGCCCAAGCTGAAATGTTACAAGAAATAGCTGCTCATGTACGTCAGCGAGCCACAGTATATCAAACTTGGGGATTTGCAGCTAAAAATACTCGCGGTTTAGGGATTAGTGCCTTATTTTTTGGGGGTAGTGGCACGGGAAAAACCCTGGCTGCGGAAGTATTGGCTCATGAATTACACTTAGATTTATATCGTATTGACTTATCATCAGTTGTCAGTAAATATATAGGGGAAACAGAGAAAAATCTGCGGCGGGTATTTGATGCAGCAGAAGAAGGGGGAGTGATCCTATTATTTGATGAAGCTGATGCTTTATTTGGTAAACGTAGCGAAGTTAAAGATAGCCATGATCGCCATGCCAACATAGAAGTTAGCTATTTGCTGCAACGGATGGAAAGTTATCCAGGGTTAGCAATTCTCACCACAAACCTGAAAAATTCTCTAGATACAGCTTTTCAAAGACGAATTCGGTTTGCAATTCAATTTCCTTTTCCAGATGCAGTGCAACGTGCAGAAATTTGGCGACGGGTTTACCCAAAAAGTACACCAACTCATGATTTAGATGCCAAGAAATTAGCGCAGTTAAGTGTGACTGGGGGCAATATTCGTAATATAGCCTTAAATGCCGCTTTTTTGGCGGCTGATGCGGGTGAGCCAGTGCAGATGAAACATTTATTACGAGCAGCGCGGACAGAATACGCTAAGTTAGAGAAATCTTTAACAGAGGTAGAAATTGGTGGTTGGGTTTGAGGAGAGAAAATTACACTTAGGTCGAAAGCGATCGCCATCTAAAAAACCATAAAATTAAAAACATCAGCTTCGTCTCAGCGATAAATGGAGGGAGGGATGAGCGATCGCACCTTTGCCCGTAAGAAAACAGCCACATCAACTTTTTACCATTCGTCCCTTGTCTCACCCACAACTCCGACGCTGGCAAATCCAGTGCGGGGCTTTGGTTTGACAACAAATAATGTCATGCAAACAGCAACTGAAGTATCAACTCAACAGCAACCAGAACAGTCTGAACAACAAGCCATCAACGAACAGCCCATTACTCACGACATTAGTCGGATATCTTTTCGTCGTCCCCAGGCAAAGTTAACAGTGGGAGAACCAGGGGATAAATATGAACAGGAAGCCGACATGATGGCTCATCGAGTCATGTCAATACCTGCTACTGCTATACAACGGGAGGCAATATCACAGGAGGAAAAATTACAAACCAAGCCTGCATTACAAACGGCAAGTGATGGTAACTTGGCAGATGGGGATAGTATTGAGAGTCGGCTAAATAGTAGTAAAGGAGGAGGGAGTCTGTTAGCGGATAACGTGCGAAGTTTCATGGAACCTCGCTTTGGTGCTGATTTTAGTCAGGTGCGAGTGCATACGGATAGTACCGCAGTGCAGATGAACCGACAGTTAGGCGCACAGGCATTTACTCATGGTAGTGATGTGTACTATGGAGAGGGGAAAGCACCGGGAAATAATCAGTTGACGGCGCATGAGTTGACTCATGTAGTGCAGCAATTATCCCTAAGTTCTGGAACTTATATTCAAAAAAGTCCGGTTTCTGCTCTAGCTAAACAAGGAGTGAAAGCAGCAGCTAAAAAAGCTATACAAGAATTTATAGAAAATCAGATTAAAAGTAGACTTCAACAGTATATGTCTAAGCAATTTGCTAAACAATTTATTAAAGATGCTGATGACATTCTAAGTATTATGGATAGCTCCTGGTGGGAAATAGGTCTTGAACTGATACCAGTAGCGGGAGATATTTATGGAATAGCCTCTTTTACTAAAAAGTTAGATAAACTATGGGAACGCGTTAAGTTTTTAGAAAAAAAAGTTCAGTTAGTGACAACCGCTGCCAGTAAAACTCTAAAAAAAATTAATCTTAGTGCTAAATTAACAGGTAAGGGCAAAGATAAACTAGAAGCATTTACTAATAAAGTAAATCGTTTGGCAGAACACTTAACAGAGGATGATTTAGCAGGTGCTGCCAAAGATATTTTAGGAGAGCCAGTGAAAATTGGAGGTAAACAATATGATCATCTAAAAGAGGTTAATGACGCTCTCAAAGGATTAGGAAATCAACTAGATCAATTAAAGAATAGTATTAAAAACTCAGAATTTGAAGGTGATACGTTAGAGGAAGCTAAACGCCTACTATCGACAGTATCCAGACAAAAAGATGAAATACAAAATGTTCTGATAAAAGTGCAAGGTGGGATTTAATTAAGATTCAAAAATTAATTAAAGGTAGATGAAGATGAATCAACAAAAATCTTTAGAACAACTCGAAGCTAATTACTGGGGTGAATCTCCCGCAGATGCCCCTCGCTTAGTGAAAGAATGTTATAAATTGAGAAAGAAACCAATTCATGCTCTAGATACTGAAGAAATCAGAATATTAATTAGCCAAGAAATTGGACTAAATTATGTGATGCCTTTAGCAATAAAAAGTCTAGAAAAAGATATTTTAGTAGCTGGAGATTTCTATCCAGGAGATTTACTACTAGCTTTACTAAGGATTGATAGTAAAACATGGGGAAATCACGAATTATTACGCCAGGAACTTAAAAAAATAATTAATAATCAAATAAATAAACTAGAATCTACCTTGCTGAATCAAGAAATCAAAGAAGATATAAAAAAAAATATTGATGATTTTTTAAAGAGTTGAGAATGATCAAGGAACGGGAATAAATGGTGAACAGTGCGATCGCCTATCTGTTGTAGGAGGTGTTAAGCTGTTGTGCATTTAATTTGTATAAGTGGAACAGGCATCTTGCCTGTTAAACAAGAGTTCAGAATATTAGGATTATACAATTTAGCTGTGTAACAGCTTACTGCGATCGCCAGCTATTCCATCTCAACCCCAAAAACTAGACTAAAGTCGAAACTGTCATACCTGTAGCTAAGTGAGATAATATTTAACTGATTACCTATGTCAATCTGTGAGGTGAGCGATGAAACAAAGGTTGCAAATTTCCAAAAAAGCTGACTCCTTGGCTATCCAGTCAGAAGAAACTCAGTTTCAGTCACGCCCATCTACTAACAAAATTCAACAGCACACAAATAAAACCCTGTCACAAACAGACATTGAAAATCAAGAATTTCAACAACATCAAATAGAAGCGACAAAATTACAACTGCAAGCTAAACATGGCACCATCACCCCAGAAGGA
This sequence comes from Cuspidothrix sp., assembly GCA_046080125.1. GTDB lineage: Bacteria > Cyanobacteriota > Cyanobacteriia > Cyanobacteriales > Nostocaceae > Cuspidothrix. Next base: position 15,684 of record JBJTTJ010000054.1, on the reverse strand, counting down.
CAAACACAACTGACCCTGTTACAAGCCAAAATGAATGATGTGTTATGTAGTCGCGTTCAACAAGGGTATGGTTTTGGTCACAACCTGGGACAAATAGCTCTGCATCATCCTGATAGAATACCATCGTCTGGTCCACCATATCTTATACAACCTAAGTTAACTATTGGTCAACCAGGAGACCAATATGAACAGGAAGCAGATACAGTTGCTGCTACTGTAGTTAATCAAATTAATCAAGATACTATCCAAAAACAGCAAACTACACAGACTGCAAGTAGCCAGAATGAAGTCGGCAATGTGGCAACAGCAGATAACAGTGCCGCCAACCCAAAACAACAGTTTCTTAGTAACTATGCAGTAGCGAAAGAATTAGTTCAAGGTATAGATGAGAGTTTAGCACAAGACAAAATCTTAGAACAATTATTGCAGAATTTTAAGAAGATATCGTTTAAATATACGATGTCTTATAAGCAAGGTACGACTTTGTTAAAAGGAACAAGAGAAGGAGATTGTAGAACATTAGCTGAAGCTTTTCAAACAGTAGCGCAAGAATATTTTGGTATTCAAAATATCAAAATTGAACAAATCAAGAAACCCTTTTTAAGTGAAGCGGACGAAACTATTTACCAAGGAAGAAAACGCAATTGTGATCATGGTAAGAGGTGGTTTTTCCAAAATCATTATTGGGCAACTTGGAACGGCAAAATATACGATGTCTTATTTCTGAGTGATAAACGCCCTGAAATAGACATGGCCAGGCAAGAAAACCCTCTAAAATCAATGTTTATGCCTCAAGGTGAATATTATGAGACGGAAAAAGGCAAGGTTGTATATCCCCGTGGAAATGAATATTTAACTGTTGAACTGAGTATGTTTGAGAAGTTGAAAAACTTGGTTAAAAATCTCAATGGTTTGATGTCTAGAAATTTAGATTCTATCACTAATAGAATTAGGGATTTATTGACTAGAGGAGGTAATAATAATAGTGATTTTGAATCACTGATTACAGAAGTACAGAAGAACGTGACTAGCAGCACAAAATAATCAAAATCAATGATTTCATCATATAGCATTTCCTAAGCTAGTAAGGTGCAGAGTTTTTTGATATGAGGGAACAGGGAACAGAATAGAAAATCCCATCGCTCCCCCTCAAAATTACCACTTTCCTGAACTATCCTCTTGTTGTAAACCTATCAACTTTCTTCTTTGACAAGCATAGTTAAGTATATTAATTCCTAATTCTTGGGCTGTACGAATAGTTAACCGGGGTAAATTAAATTCTCTATCTACTCCCCATGCAGATGCTAAATCACCAACTATTAAAATTATTCCCCCACCTAAAAATAGTTGGATTAACTGTTGATTGATTATAGGTAAAGCAGCAAACAAGAAAGGTTTTGTCCTTAAAGGATGACTTCTTCGTAACTCTGTTAATGGTCTCAAAGGATTTTCTAATTGTTGTGCTAAGGCGTGGGTACTTTCAATTAAAGCATTAGCATCTAAAGGGGCATCAATTAACAATGTGCCACCTAAATTAAAATAGTTTTTTAGTGATTCCAACTCAAAATTATTCAAAGATAGCGACTCTTTACCTGTTAGATAAAGTAAATCATATTCTTGGATATTTTCTGACAAAGAAACCTCACTAGGTTCATCAGCACCGCGCAAATTTGGGTATAAAGGTTCTACTGATTGCAGTAAATAAGCAAGGTTGAAAAAATTGCGGGCATATTCACCATCACGATGAGAAACTTGTGCTATTTTGATTAAGGCTTGAGGACGTGCCTGGGCATGACGACGATAACGCAAATCAGTATTATTATAACCAGGATAAAAAGCATCCGCCGGCTGACTAATTGAATTTTGTCCTGGTTCTAAAAGTATGCGACAAATTTCTATTTCGGAAACGTCTGGTGTAGAGTTTCTTTGGTCAATGCGATAGGTTTCTTGGACAACATCTCTTGGCTGCGATGCACTGAGCTTGCCCAAGTTTCCACGCCGCAATTCATTAGGATCTACATAGCTAACTACTAAGTAAATCATGAGGGGTTCAGAAGTAGCTACTTCTAAATCAATAGGAAAGTCATAAGATGTAGGTACAACTATCAAATTGCCATTCATATCAATAGCAATTCCCGGTTGAATTTGTACCCAACCCCAACGTCCATCTCGATATTTAGCTTCAAATTGACGGGGTGCAGGAATTGGCCTCACACCTAAACCACAAACAATTCCTGGTTGATTTAAACTTTGGTAGTGGGTATTTTGCCTCAGACGATGATATTCATGGGCTTTACTCCAACGTTCTGCATTAATCAGTAAACCATCGGATGCTTGTAGGCGTTCTAAAGGTTGGATGTGTGGAGGTGGGAAAGGATGAGTCATTGGATTTTGGATGTTGGGGTTTTGGATTTTGGCTGAACAAAAAACAAATAGAATTTGGAGAACTGTCGTCAACTCACGCGCCATTCATCCCAAGCTCCTAAGAGTGCGCGTGGGGCTTCTGTCGGGAAAGCTAAAATTTTCTATGACTAAATCATAAGTACAAAAAGCGGGTTTTTCTTGATCAATAATTCTGCGAATTAATTGTTCATTGAGGTTCATATTCCGGTGATGGGGGCGTAAACAAACTAGAAAATGAAATGGTTCACCACCTGCTAAAACTGCACTACCTAATTGTGCTGTACCCAAAACAAAACTTGGACCAAATGGTTCGGTAATGCTAATATGTTTATCACTTTCATTAGGTATGTCCTCATCTAAAGGTAAACCCGTATAAAGATGTAAATATAACCGTAAACCTTTACGAGTTCCTCGCCAACGATAAAGCTCAACTGCACGACGGATTAAACGGCGTTGTTGATGTAAATTCCATACTGAATCTACTGGCCAAGCTACCCAATGAGCTAAAAATGGTAATAGTGCTTGTGGTGCCATTAAGGGGTCAAGATTTGCCCACATCCCATGAAAACTATCAATAGCTGGTTGATAGGCCTGTTCAAATATTTTCAGGAAGCGACCAATAAAGTCTACTTCCCGATATAAAACAGGTAGAAATTCCATGTAGGAACTGTAGGGACGAACATATAAATCAAAGTAATCGCTGTGTTGAATGAGTTCTCTATCCGTGTCAGAGTCAATATTAATAACAACTAAGCTGCGAAAATTCAGATTTAATTTATCTTGTTGTCCGGGGACAATTGCCTGTTGATCCTCAAAAAAGTTAGCAGGAACAGAAAAATAAAGTACAGCATCCATTTGTCCCCGTGGTGGAATTTCACTGCCTTCCGTACCACCTATTTGACACCAATCAGCAGGAAAGTTACCTTCAACTTTGAAATTCACCCTCACAGGTCGTTGTTCTAGGTTTTGTACTTGCACAATCATTTCGCTAGGTTCTCCTGGATGCAAGACTAAACTTTGTGCTGCTGCATCCATAGTTTCTGGACCTACAAGTGTTAAACCTGCTCCTGGTACTGCTTCAGGAATTTGCATTGGAGTTAAGTGAATGCGAATAGCAGGACTGGAACGACTTTGCACCATAAGACCTTTCCTTAAAGTTGATTGATTTAAAGATTACTGATTTGGATATCATGGCCAGAACGCAGGTTATTATCAGTCCAAGAGCAGATTAAACCTTGTGATCCTGGGTCTATGACTTGTTCTGGGGAAGATAGCCTTCTCCATGTATCTCCTTCTTTGCGGATGGCAAATAGCAGGACTGGTCCTAAATAGCGGACACCTGGGGTCTGCTGGATTAAGGCGATAATATCTGAGGTGTAAACTGGTCTTCCAAAAGGCCAACCTTTGCCTTCTAGGCCTCCAGTTAAGGGGTTGAGATATTTATACAGAGATACTCTCAGATGACGAAGGATTTCTGCTCTGGCTAGAGGGTTGTTATAGGTAGGTTCTAAAATTACCTCTGTTTGTACAGAAACACCGACATATTGTGGTTCTTGCAGTTGGATTTGTACGCCTAATAATTTTCTCTCATCCAAGTATTGCAGAATTTGTTCCTGTAGTGGGGGACTGAGGGTAAATTGTTGTGGTGCAATACCTTCCCCAAGTTCAATTCCGTTTGTATTGGCATGAGGAACAACCAGTAAACCTACTGTACCTGCTTGTCTGGTAGCATTGGCTGGTAAACACCGCACTCTGGCGATCGCTCCTGCTCCTGCTTGTTGTGTTAAAACTTCAAAATCCTCTGCTGTGACTGCTCGATCACGAGTACGCAGTATACGCGGTGCTCTAATGACTGCTTGTTCTAGAGATTCTCCGTCTGCGCCATTAATGGCTGGTTGATAATTTATGACACTACCCACGTAGGGAAATGCGGACCTCAAGAATTGGAGTGTGCCACTTTGGATATTACCTTCTCTACCGCCTCCTGTGCGATAAGCCAGCATTCTGACTTCTGCACCCCGTGGTGGTACAGATCCATATTGATGTTCTTGGGCGTTATCAATACCACTAAATTGTACAACTGTGTCTTCTGTCCCAGATTGTTGAATACGGGAACGTTGTTTTGTTTGGCGTTGGAGTTGTCCTGGTTCTCGGATTAATGGACCAAACTGCACAGTGCCGGTAATAGAATCAATGGTGTAATGGCGGTCTTGGGATCCAGAATCACCAAAATCTCGCACTTCCTGCCAAATCTGGGGTAAACCTCCTGGGGGAGTGACAACAATATACTCATTTTCTCGACGTTCTAACACTGGTGTCTTGAGTAATTGAAAACTTTGCCCTGGTTTACCGTTACTTATACCCAAGCGTTCATCCTGAATCAGGGTACTATGGGTAGCCCGAACAGTACCACCTATAGAACGCACTCCTAACCCAGTGATTTGAGGTGGACGATTATAAACCCCTTGATGACTACCTGGGGTAATATACTGACAGCGTAGCCAGCGTCCACGATATACGGTAAAGGTGGTTACAGGCCAAGTTTGGGGTAAATGCAGTCGTACATCAGCACCTTGGGCAGCATTACTACCTTGTTGTTCAATTTCGTAAAAACTGAAACCTTTGGTCTGGTCGTCTGCTTCTTTTAATAAAACTGGTTGCCAATTTTCCCCATCCCAAGCTTCCCAGTACCGGGGCGGTTGATTGGGGTCAATTCCTGTTGGTGTGGCTGCTGCTCCTTGAAAAGTAATTTCTAACACATTACTATCTAAAGCCCCATCACCATTAATTACTAAATAAAAACTATTTCCTGGCTGGGGTTGTTCGTTAAATATAGCTTGTTCATCACCAGTCCAGAAACCATTGCTTTGACGAGTCCAGGAGTTCACTAGTCTTTCTCGTAAAGATTGGGGTGTGTCTTCTGTGGTTTGGGTGGTTAAAAAGTGTTGAATCTGGGGTTTAGCGATAATTAAGGGTGAATCTGTACTGAAGGTAATAGCTGGTGTGGTTTCAGTCCGTACCGTGGAAACTTCCAGACCTGCAGGAATGGTGTATGCTTGAGGTAGATCGGAACTTAAATAAAAAGTTAATTCCGTATGGGCAGGTGCTGGTGGTTGTAGTCGAATACCTAATAATTCTAAAAAAGCGACATAATTTTTACGTGGTACTTGGTTGAACCTGAGTAACATTTGGTCAGTTAACCAAGCAAATACTTCTATGAGCGTAATCCCCGGATCACTCAAATTGTGATCTGTCCATTCGGGACAGTAGCGGGGGATACGCATGAGACTTTCCTCTACTAAGTCATCGAAGGTGCGATCGTCTAAGTTAGAAGTAGGTAATTGTGGTAAAAAGTCAAATTTCACAGTTACTCTCCAGCGGCCAGCAAGTAGAATGGATAAACAAAGCTGTAAATATCGGCATAATCTTTAAGCCGATATTTAATAATGATGATCACTTTGCCCAGTACAGGGTCAGGTTCAGTCAACACCTCATCTACAATGATTCTGGGTTCCCAAACTTCTAAAGCTTCCAAAACATAGAGACGTATTCGCAGAAGAGTATCAGTATTCAATGGTGCAAAGGCTAACTCTGACAAGCGCGAACCGAAGTTAGGGCGATAAACTCGTTCACCTACCCCTGTACGAAGGATAATCCAGATAGACTCTTTAACTTTTTGAGCATCACTGCTGAGTTTTATTCCCCCTTGCAGGTTCAACTGCAATGGAAAAGCCCAACCATTACCTAAATAGTCTCTTTCGTTTTGTTGACTATAGACCATAACTGTCAGAATCAGGTGGTTATCGAGTTTCGACTACGCTCAACTACCGCGACTTGTACTGAGTGGTTAGTGAGCGTAGTCGAACTATGTCGAAGTAAGTCGAGATAATATCCAGGATTTCAGGATTTATTAAATCTTTAATTCTCTAAGATACCGACATTACAGGTATAAGCCTATTCGCCAAAAGTCGAGTAATTCATTGGGAATTGGGAATTGGGAATAGATAATTATCCACCTATCAAAACTGTCACCTCTCCTTTGACAATTTTATTAGTTGGACCTAATGCTTCTAGAATGGTGTCACCCATACGACAGGCGGGTAACCCATTAATTAAGACTGTTTTACTACCATCAATAACGACACCAGGTCCGTGCGGTGGTATGGGTAAGGGTGTAGCACATTGATGAATATCTGCCATACCTGAAGATGCAGAGGCGGCCGCGGCGGAAATCATGCTACTCATTGTGGCCGAGGCGGTGGCTTTGGTGGCTTGTTCAGCAGCTAAGGCCGCTGGTGCGCCTGGTGTACCGGCTGCGGCTTTGGTAGCGGATTCTGCTGCTTGGATGGCTGTATCGCTGGCTTGTTTGGCAGACTGCAAAGCGGCAACTGCGGACCCTGGTATCCCCCTCCATGCTCGTAAGTTACCGATAAGTACATTAGGGCTACCAGGTCCCCCTGTTAATACTGGGGGTAAGGGATGGGCTACGTTATCAGTAATTCTGGCTGCTGGTTTGGACATAATTCTATTTTTTGAGATTAAGCGACAAGTATTAAGTAAGAATGGGTTTAATTTAATTTAATTAATGAACCTTTGACGGTGATTACACCATTGGCTTTAATGTCAAGATTTCCCTGGGCTTCTATTGACATATTGCCCGTTGATTTAATAGTAACTGATTTACTAGCATCGCTCATTTGAATGCTATGTTGACCGGAGGTTTCTATTGTTATTTTTTTACCTCTGTCATCCATTTTAATGCTATGACCACCCTGAGTTTTAATTTCAATAAATTGTTCACTATCATTGAGATAAATTTTGTGACCTTTGGTAGTTTCTAACCGAATACCTGTTTTACTTCCTCCTTTATCTTCTTCTACAAATTGGATGGTGTGTCCTGTGCGGGTTTTAAATGTACGTAATCGCACTCCTTTAACAACTGAATCATCTACTTTTTCTGGTGGTGCGTCTTTTCCATTCCATATATTACCGATGATATAAGGACGGTGAATATCTCCATGTTCAAATCCTACTAAAACTTCATCATTTACTTCTGGTAAACAATCAAAACCTCGATTGGGTCCTGCACCTGCACTTACAACTCTAGCCCAGTGACTTTCATGTTCTTCGCTGAGTGCAGGAAACTTAACTTTTACTCTTCCCCAACTTTTGGGATCTTTATTATTGGTGACTATTCCTATTAGAAAAGTTTGTCCTGGTTGCAGGTGTGTTTGTGTTGATAAAGTGGCAAATAAGTTACCTGCTCTTAACCCTCGCACACTAAAATTTGTGGTGTAGACTCTTTGAGTGTAAAAGTGCCGTGTTTCGGTGACATAATATTTTCCACTATGGCGATCGCCCATATCTTCAATGTTTATCACCCTCCCTGGTCTAATTTTGGGATTTCCATAAGCTTGAGCATCTGCATAAACAAATTCTCCCCCCAGTTCATCACACAAAGCTTGAGCCATTTTTTTAGCTTCGTTCTCTGTCGCAACTGGTTGATCTACAACGATCATTTTTGGATTAGATGGTTTACCTTTGAAAGCTGTACTTGTTTTGCTCCCTTTTCCGTTTCCTGTTTCTGTAATTACTTGTTCTGCTGTTACTTCTGAGATAATTAATTTCTTTTGAGTAAAGTCCCAACTCCTTACTTCTACAGCTTTCACTTGTTCTGCATTAGTAACGCGAATACTAAATTTACTAATTTCATTCAACCATTTCAGTTTTAAATATTCCTTACTTTCTGGTTGACAAAAGTTTAATTTGCCATCCTGCATAAATAATTCATAACCTATCCGCGCCGCCCTTTCTCTCAAAAATTCCATGTTCGTTTGGTTTTCTTGGAAAACATATTCATGGGTTACACCACTCCCATCTATTTTACCTGGTGATATTCCCGCTTCTCCGATTATTTGTTTGACTATATCACTATCCATTTGATTCAAAAAAGAACGATTATAACGCCCTCTATGTAACCTATGGGAAACATCATAACCGCGAATAATAATAGGTGCTTCGGTTTTTTCATTAAAGTGAACTTCTATTCCTGTCACTTCCCCTTCAATTAAATTCTGTTGATTTTTTTTGTTAAAATTACTATCTTGAGTAGTGCTAGAAATAAACCCAATTTTTATTTGTGTACCAATGTTAAATAGCTTTTCGTGTCTCCATTCTTTGTAATCTGCACGTCCAACTGTACTCAGATAACTATTATGTATTACCAGGGCAAACATTGCTGGTAAATGCAAACTCTCTTCTACGGTGATTTCTAATAAATCTTTCATTAATTCCGGTGAAGCGTCTTGTCCTTCTATTTGAATTTTCGGTTCACTTAAATACAGGCTTTTGTCTGGCATAGGATTTTAGTTTTTATTTCATGAGATAAAATGTATATCAATAATTTGGTTAACTATTGATTGAATTAGTAATCATTAAACGCAGATGAACGCAGATAAACACAGATGATTTTGGATTTTATTAGCCTAGGAAATGCTATATTAAATCCGCCCGCGAGTCTTCTTGTCGGTCTACACCCTGAGAAGCTGATTTTTTACCTCCTGGCATATTATTTTTATCTACTTCTTGCAATGATATATCTACTATTGCCCTCACTGGTGTACCGTTATTCAAAAACATATTTAATGTGTAAGTTAAACTGGTCATGACACAATAAAAATATTCACTTCCCCAAGTTAATATGTAAACAGGTGGACGTTTATCTGCTAAACCATCAATAGTTTCTACTCCTTTCTTGATTTTATCTATATACTCTTCCATTACTGATTTTTGGGTTTCATAAGTATCGAATACTAACTGTTTTAAGGTAAATTTGTAAGGCTCAACACCTGAAAAGTTAATTTTAGGAAGTAAGGTAGTACCTCTATTTCCTTGCTGACTTGACCAATTTACTGTTCTAGAAAAACTAATATCTGCGGGATTAAACATTAATTCAATGTTTGGTGCTTCACCGTTATAGGCTATGAGTTTTGCTTTTATCAGTGTTTGATTTGCCATTTTATTTTTCCTCTTTGATGCAGTCGTTTATTTTCAATCCAAAATATAGAATCCAAAATATAAAATAGAATTACCAAGGTAGACGACCTATATATTTTCCTTGCCTTTCTCTTTCTATTTCTATTCTTTGTCGTAATCTGTAATAAATTTCTTGGGCTAAAGCTTCAAGTTTTGCATTATCATTTTTATTATTTTCATTTTCTTCTGTTGGTGAGGATGTGTATGGGTTTTCTATCGTTTCTGTTATCGGTGCGATATCTCTTGATATATCCGGTGCTGTAACTTCTCCTCCATTTGCAAAACCTTGAGGTGTAGACAGTCGTTTGGTAAAAATATGTGATAGTTCTGATGATGCAACCTGAGAAGATGGTGTATTTTGCCAGTTACTCTCTACACTATTAAAGTTATAATTATTGAATTGATTATTACTACTATTTAATAATTCTTCAACACTTGTCCATTCAGAGGGTGTTTCCCCGTTAATAGTAGAATTATTCTTACGAAAAATTAAAGCAGGTGATGAATAATTGGATTTTGATTCTGTGTTAGTATTAGTTGTTTTTTCCACTGTATTAAGTAGAGAGTTTATTCTAGGAAGTCTTTGTTTCCCAATTTCTACACCCAAGGAAGGAAAATCTAAAGTAGTCAGTTCTGAGGATGAATCAATTTCCCCCCCTTGTTCAGATTCTATGCGCTGCAATGTATTATCCTCCAAAGAATCTACTTTAGTCGTAGAGTCTGGAAAGTTTTTTGTATTTAGCGGTTTGCTATTAGTTACATCTAATTTAGGTGAGATGACTTCTTCTGGAGAACCTCCGGTGTTAATATGTTTAAGTATATGCAGATTTTTCTGTGCATCTTTAGCGTTAATGACAAATTCCCCCGGTGTTAGCATTGCAGGTACTATATCAGACGGTGCTACTGGTTGATGATTTTCTACTGCTGTTGTGGTGACTTGGCCACCAGTAGCATAACCTTTAGGTGTTAGTAAATCTGGTTTATTCAAGACGTTATTTGCTTCAATGTCAATGTTAGGATAAGTGTTAAGATTTTTGTCTTCATTATCTTGGTTAATTACTATATCTCCCTTCACATCTGAAATTTTTGATGTTTGATTTTCTGAATCTGGTGATGTAATTTCTTGAGAAGAATCTAAGGTGACAGGGTTGATTATTATATCTCCCTTCACATCTGAAATTTTTGATGTTTGATTTTCTGAATCTGGTGATGTAATTTCTTCATGAGAATCTAAAGTAATTTTTGGTAGTGTTAATATTTCTCCTGTTTCTGGAATATCATATTCATTGAAAATAGTAGTGGAATCAGGTGGTAAATCTGTAATTAACTCTGGTTTATCATCAGCAATTTTTCCTGACAATACGGATATATTATTAAAATCTATTATATTATTATCTGGATTTGTTTCTTGCTGTGTGACTAGAGAATTATCAGTTAAGTTAAATAAATTCAATATTTGAGATTGAGGATTATCTGTAATCAATAAATTAAAATTTTCTTCAGCAGTATTAGGATGATTGATAACTTCATCAATCACCCGTTTAGGGTCTTTGATTGTAGATGACTTAGTAGTTTTTTTAGAGATGGTTTTATGAGTTTTCTGAGGTGTAGTTTTTTTAGTTTGAGTTTTTGCAGAAGATACTTTTTTCTGTGTTTTCTGCTGTTGGTTTTTTCGGATTGTTCTAGTTTGAGTTTGGCCAGGTATTTCTGGTAATATACTATCATTTAGACTAGTTGAATTGTTGTTATAAATTTCAGTTTGTAAAAAATGAGAAACATCACCTAAATTAAATTTATTATCTATGATTGCTTTTGTATTGGGAAGATTTTCTGGTATAATTGAATTATAATTTGCTAATTCAATTTCTGGAAAGTTCCCATCCATATCTATATTACCGAGATAATCATTATCTGCATCTAAATAATTGTCTGTAATTAGGGTATCCATGAATGGTTGACGCTTACGATTTAAAAAAAGTTTAGAGGGTGAAAATAATGGTTTTGATGTGACTAGAGGTTGAATAAAATTGTTTTGTTGAAGATGAAAACCTAGAGAAAGTTTTTGTCCAAGAGTATTAAATTTCGTCCCTAATAATGATTGAATAATTTGCATAAAATTTGATAATTGTAATGGAGAAGACTTAAATTAATGTGATGTAAAAAATCCAGATTTTAGTCGTGATGTAGGATTACCGCCTCCTTTTTCTGTTCCTACTTTTAATCCTTCATAAGCTAAAGTTAATTCTTCAATAGCGACTGCATTACCATCTGCTTGTAGTGCGGGAGTTTTCCAAGCAATAGGAACAGCACCGATTAAAGTCCAACTCATCATAGTTTCGCCGGCTTGATTAAAAACTAAAATGTTAACATTACGGCGAGTTGATGTTTCAGTAAACACTGCGCTAATCCATTTCCAAAAACCTTGATTGTCTGTAATTCCTCTTTTAAGAGTTACATCTGAAAATTCAGCTTGACCTAAATATATTCTCTGTTGATCATTAACTCCACCTTCAAGAAATACATTTTTCTTAATTTGCATCCCTAAACCAGAACATTCACTAAAAGATGCAGCAATAGATTTATCTATTTCTACGTAAAATCGGTTAGTGGTGACATAATTTAACTCGTGAGCTATGTTACCATTTTGATTATTTCCTGCCATTTTTACCACCTTTGATTACCATAACCATTAATTCTTTCCCGTTGTATACGCATATCTTCTAGTAAAAGTTGATATACTCGTTCCGTCAGTTTGTTTAATAGCAGCGAGTCCTTGAGATACTTATCAGCTACCTTGGCGATTTCTGTTACATCGGATGTAAAAGCAGAACCCGCATATCCAGCAGTACCACCAATATCACTATTGGGAGTGAAATTTTTTGGGTTTTGTGGCTTTTTGGTTGAGTTCATAACTACAACTCAAAGTTAGTTCTAAAATCAAGGCTAAAGGTACTGGATGAGAATCAAAATTAGCCAAAAGTCGAACTTAATTTTTACTGTTATGAGACTGATGTTATATTGTCTTGTGAGATTGATCCCTTTATAATGGTTGTTTAAACTGGCAAAATATTCATCTACTGCTGGGGTATTAGGAGCATTATTATGAGGGAACGCATATTCCAAGCTAAAAAAGCTGCTTCTCCCGTCTCTATATCAACACTCAAACAACCAACGCGCGGTTTTGGTTTAGAGTCATGGAACGCTTCACTTCCAGCTACGACACAGGTGCAACCTCTGAATAAGCCTCTCACTCACGATATCAGTAAAATATCACTGCGTCCCCAAGCAAAACTCTCAATTAGTCAACCAGGAGATACTTACGAACAGGAAGCGGATAGTGTAGCGCGACAAGTGATGCAAAGAATGGCACTGTCTAGAAATCGTCAGGCGATTCAACGTCAGGAAGTTCCAGAGGAAGAGGAAGGACTGCAAATGAAACCTCTGGATATTAGTACATTGCAACGTCAGGAAGTTCCAGAGGAAGAGGAAGAACTGCAAATGAAACCTCTGGATATTAGTACATTGCAACGTCAGGAAGTTCCAGAGGAAGAAGAACTGCAAATGAAACCTCTGGATATTAGTACATTGCAACGTCAGGAAGTTCCAGAGGAAGAAGAACTGCAAATGAAACCGATGGTGCAGCGTCAAGCTAATGGTGGGATGGCTGCTACCGCAGATTTAGAAACCTCTATTAATCAGGCCAGGGGAGGAGGACAACCATTAGGCGATAATATCAGAAAACCTATGGAACAGGCGTTTGGTGCTGATTTTGGAGGGGTGAAGGTTCACACAGATAGTCAGTCTCACCAGTTGAATCAGTCAATACAGGCGCGTGCTTTTACCACGGGACAGGATATTTTCTTTAGACAGGGGGAATATAATCCAGGGAGTCGGGGGGGTCAAGAGTTGTTAGCGCATGAGTTAACCCATGTTGTGCAGCAGAATAGAACGCTCAATACTCTACAAAGCCAATCATTGTTTACGCATCAAATTCAAAGGAATGGAGAAAAAAAAGACCAAGAACCTAGCGGAGGCTCATTGAGACCGGCATTAGGAAAAGAATTAATGAGGAATATGTTCGGATCTAATTGGTTCGCTACGGGAGTTTTTAAAGCGATGAATTTTGCCATGTGTATAGAAGGGCAAAAATTAACAAAAGAGCATCATGATGTACTCCATCAGAGCTTAATAGAAAATAAAAATGGTGTACTAACTACTTTAATTAAAGAAAATCCCCATGTAATGAAATCTCAAGGTCAGACCCCTATTTACTTGTTAGGAAAATATTTAGTTCACAAACCGCTAGAATATTACCTAAACAATCAAAATAGAAAGCAAGAATAACAGCTAACTTGCGCCCCTACAGCATGATAATTGGCACTAACAATTTCCGCAAGACGCGATCGCCTCAAAATATAATTTAGACTTTAGGCTAATTACTGACTGAGAGCGATCGCATGATCATAGATACTTGTAACTGGCGAAATATTCAACCACATCACCGATTGGGCATGAGGAGCGCGAAATGAGAGAACAGGTAAGCCAGAACAAAAAAGCTAACACTTCTGTCTCCATACCAACGCTAAAACAGCCAACACGGGGCTTCGGATTGGGTTTATATCAGTGGAGGAAGAATAACATAGTAGTTCATGAACATGAAAACTCTCAATGATTTGTAAATGTCTGCTAACGGGACTTCATTCTGCACTGTTATTAATCACCTGTTTGGGAGGAATAGCTATTTCCCTCCCAGCACATTCTCCTGTTTTTCCATCATCATTTGTCAATAATTTGGTAATGATAAAAACCTGGTTCAACTTGTTGACGACCAGTAAATATAAATACCGGCTGTTGTGCGATTAAATGTAAATTGTCCAGGATTTTGTACATAACCAATTTTTGCAGTAAATAACCCATAAGCGATAGTTTGAGCGTACATATCTGCAAATTTATCATTATCTATATCTAAAAGTAGTAGTTTTTTAAATGTTTCTTTTAGACGATTTAATTCTTCTGTGGTTGTTTCTATTTCTAAAGATGATTAGACTTGTCCGAAAATTAAATGTGCGTTTTCTAAAACCCTTGTAGAGACGTTCTATAGAACGTCTCTACATTAATTCCCGGAAATGTCTATTGAATTGCGTTTCTAATGGTTTTAGTATAAGCTGCCATTTCTTTAGCCAAATCATAATAGTTATTAATATCTTTGGCTTTTTGGTTAAGAAATGATTGTAATAATTCTGTGATAGGTTTTAAATCATCAACTAGGATAATTTCTCCCTTTTCTAAAGTAGCTAAATCAGCGATTCTTTCACATTCCCCATCTACATACCAGCGGAATTGTAGGTAATTAGTTAAAATGAAGTTATAACCTATATTTGATTCTAAATAACGTTTGAGTTGTGCTGTTTTTTCGATTTTAGTTAAATCAATATTAATATCTTTAGCTTCTATATATCCCACAACGCGCTCATTTTTTCTGATGGTTAAGTCGGGTATTCCTGCTTGATTACCTTTTTCTTCTACTATGGTATTAATACCACTTTCTAAACTTTCTATTAAACTTTGTAAACTGGAGTAGTGACTACCTTCTCCACCATGTTTAATATTTTTTTGGAGATTTTGGATATAGAGATTAAAATTAGACATAATTTGTAGTAATTTTCACCTTTTCTCTATACCTCTACGCTCTCTGGGTCTGAAGCGGTTCGTTTTAAAAAATCTGTTCATAAATCAAATAGGATTGCTATATAAATCATCACTCTATAGGAAACCCAGGAATAATTATATCAATTTCCTCCATTATTTGTAAAGTTTCTGTTAAAACAAACACAATCTTTTGATAATGAATAATATCCTCATTTGACAATTCTCGTTTAGCATTTTTTCTATCTTTTAGCCATTTATCTAATACCTGATATCCACCAATCTTAAATTCCCAGATATGGGGGGGAATATCTGTAAAATAACTCTGTTTATTGATATAGACTCTTTGTAATTGTGCATTATAGGTAACTTCACTAACTTGATTATTTCCTATTTCTTGATAGGTTGTAATTAAATTATTAGATATATCCAATTTCATTAAATGTAAATTAACTAATTCTTCTCCTTTAATAGCTAATGAATTAAATAGGTTTTGATTACTAGTTAAGGGAAGACGGGGAAAATCTATTTTCAGAAACTCAGCGTATCTAGTGCGGTATGTAGGACTGTGAAAAATAGCATAAGCATAGTAAAAAATTT
>JBJTTJ010000053.1:0-7369 GCA_046080125.1 Cuspidothrix sp. | reverse complement strand
GATCTCAGTGCCATTATGAATCGTATTGCTCTGGCTGGTAAATTAATCTCTCGTCGTTTGAGCAAAGCGGGGTTAATGGCCGATGTTCTGGGATTCACGGGCGAAACGAATGTCCAGGGGGAATCTGTCAAAAAAATGGATATTTATGCTAACGACGTGTTTATTTCCGTTTTTAAACAAAGCGGTCTAGTCTGTCGATTAGCCTCTGAAGAAATGGAAAAACCCTACTACATCCCAGAAAACTGCCCCATTGGTCGCTACACCCTACTTTATGACCCCATTGATGGCTCATCTAACACAGATACAAACCTTAGTTTAGGTTCTATTTTTGCTATTCGTCAGCAAGAAGGAACAGACCTGGATGGTGAAGCCAAGGATTTGCTTACCAATGGACGCAAACAATTAGCAGCCGGATATATTCTCTATGGACCAAGCACTATGTTGGTTTATACAATTGGTAAAGGTGTACACTCCTTTATTCTTGATCCTAGTTTAGGCGAATTTATTCTCTGTGAAGAAAATATCAAAGTAAAAAATCATGCCGCTATTTATAGTGTTAATGAAGGTAACTTTTGGCAATGGGATGAATCTTTTAGAGAATATATCCGCTATGTTCATCGCACGGAAGGCTATAGTTCCCGCTATAGCGGCGCAATGGTGAGCGATATTCACAGGATTTTAGTTCAAGGTGGAGTATTTCTTTATCCAGGAACATTACAAAAACCAGAAGGTAAATTACGTCTATTGTATGAATCTGCTCCCTTAGCATTTTTAATGGAGCAAGCTGGGGGTGCAGCTACTACAGGAACAATGGATATTTTAGATGTAGTTCCCACTAAACTCCATGAGCGTACACCTTTAATAATTGGTAGTAAAGACGACGTAGCAAAAGTCAAGTCTTTTATCCAAACAAATGATTAGAAAACACCAGTACCGCAAGGGGGGGCGGAATTAAAAATTAAAAATTAAAAAAGCTGGTGAAATGAGCTTTTTAGTCATTTTTAATGGTTGGTTTATTTACGCCGTGTTGTACTGGAAAATCATGGATATTTTGAGGTATAAATCTGGTTTTTGATCATGTTAACATTCTTTCTGTGTCATTGATGAACTGTTTAAAAACCAAAGTCAAGCTATTCTCACCTGTAGAGGGAATTGGGAAAACAGAGGAAAAATAAGCAAATCAGCAAACAGAAAGAATATTAACTGTCGCCTATAGCTTTTCATCCCTGATGTTTTACCCCAATTCAAAATCCCAAATCTAAAATCTAAAATCCTATGGTCAGTTTGTTAGAAAATCCATTGCGTGCTGGGCTACAACAGCAAGGGATGCCAGAACCCCAAATTATCGTGATCTTTGGTGCTTCTGGAGATTTAACCTGGCGGAAATTAGTTCCAGCATTATACAAATTGCGGAGAGAAAGACGTATTCCCGCAGAGACAACCATTGTGGGTGTAGCTCGGCGAGAATGGACTCATGAATATTTCCGTGAACAAATGGAAAAAGGCATGATAGAAGCTCACCCTAACGTTGAGTTAGGTGAACTTTGGCAAGACTTCTCCCAAGGTTTATTTTACTGTCCTGGCAATATAGACGACCCAGCAGGATATCAAAAACTCAAAACCCTGTTAAGTGAACTAGACGAGAAACGGGGAACAAGAGGAAACCGGATGTTCTATCTTTCCGTTGCTCCCAACTTCTTCCCCGAAGCGATTAAGCAGTTAGGGTTAGCAGGGATGCTAGATGATGCCGAAAAACATCGTCTCGTGATTGAAAAACCCTTTGGCCGTGACCTAGCTTCTGCCCAAAGTCTCAACCAAGTAGTTCAAAAGGTTTGTAAAGAAAACCAAGTCTATCGTATTGACCACTACTTAGGTAAAGAAACAGTCCAAAACCTACTCGTTTTCCGCTTTGCCAATGCCATTTTTGAACCTTTATGGAATCGGCAATTTGTGGATCACGTACAAATTACTGTAGCTGAAACCGTCGGTGTAGAAGACCGGGCTGGTTATTATGAGAGTGCCGGCGCACTGCGGGATATGTTGCAAAACCACCTGATGCAGCTTTACTGTTTGACGGCAATGGAAGCACCCAATGATATGGATGCTGATAGTATTCGTACAGAAAAGGTTAAGGTGCTACGAGCTACCCGTTTAGCCGATGTCCATAACCTGTCAAAATCAGCCATTCGTGGCCAATATAGCGGGGGTTGGATGAAAGGACAACAAGTTCCAGGGTATCGAGATGAACCAGGCGTAAATCCTGAATCTACCACCCCCACCTATGTGGCGATGAAATTTGTAGTGGATAACTGGCGTTGGAAAGGTGTTCCTTTCTACCTACGAACTGGTAAGCGGATGCCTAAAAAAGTTAGTGAAATTGCTATTCACTTCCGGGAAGTTCCTTCCAGAATGTTCCCTTCCGCCGCTCAACAAACAAACGCTAATGTTTTGGCCATGCGGATACAACCCAATGAAGGTATTTCTCTCCGGTTCGACGTGAAAATGCCCGGCGGTGATTTCCGCACCCGTTCCGTAGATATGGATTTTAGCTATGGTTCTTTTGGCATTACAGCTACTTCTGATGCCTATGATCGCCTATTTCTGGATTGTATGATGGGCGACCAAACTTTATTTACAAGAGCAGACGAAGTAGAAGCAGCTTGGCAAGTAGTTACACCAGCCCTCTCTGTATGGGATTTACCCGCCAATCCTACTACACTTCCTCAGTATGAAGCCGGTACTTGGGAACCAGAAGAAGCAGAATTATTAATTAACCAAGACGGTCGCCGTTGGCGCAGACTCTAATTAGTCAGTGGTCAGTAGTCAGTGGTTATTGGTCAGTAGCAAAACAACCAACAACCAACAACTGACAACCAACAACGAACAACTGACAACGAACAACTAACAACGAACAAAATTAACTATGGTTTCCCAAGCACCAACAATTTTTTCTTTGCAAGCACCCAAGGATGTTTCCCTGACGGAAATTGAAGCGGAACTGACTCAAGTTTGGCAAAGTTACGGTATTCAAGGAGAAGAAGGTGGTTTACCTGCTGCCACCCGCGCGACAACGTTTACTTTGGTGGTTTATGAACCTGAAGAAACCCAGTATTTGTTAACTGCTACAGGTTTTTACAATGGGCCAATTGATGGTATTCTCGGACCCCAAACTAAAACAGCGTTGCTGGGAGTACAAAAACTTTTTCATCTTCCCGAAACTGGCACTGCTACCCCCGAAACTCTGACCGCTTTACGGGAGCAATATTTTAAAAAGCAGCACAGCGGACCAAAGGGAGATAATCATGGTGCGGCCATGGGTTACACTTTCAGCGCCACCAGTCCGACCATTGCTGATGAAATCGCTATCCGTAACCCTTGTCGGATTATTGCCCTATGTCCTGTTGCTGGAGATGATGAAGGGGTGAAGGCACAGGTTTCTGCCTATTGTCCCATTCAAAAGCAATCTTCTAGCACTCTTATCTGCTGTGAATACATTACTCTCACTGGTACTACTGGGGCTTTAGAACGCATTGGGGGCATGATTCCGGCTTTGTTAATTGGTGGTTTACCCAAGTTCCTGTGGTGGAAAGCGACTCCAGATGCCCAAAATCCATTATTCAAAAGACTGGCGGCTGTTTGCAATAATGTGATTGTTGATTCTTGTAACTTCAATACCCCAGAAGATGATTTACTCAGCTTGCAACAGTTGGTAGAATCTGGTGTACCTGTAGCTGATTTGAATTGGCGACGGTTATCAGCTTGGCAAGAATTGACCGCAGAAGCTTTCGATGCGCCTAATCGTCGCTCTGCCCTCAAGGAAATTGATCGTGTCAATATTGATTATGAAAAAGGTAATGCTGCTCAAGCATTATTGTATTTGGGTTGGTTAGCTAGTCGCCTGGAATGGCAGCCAGTTTCCTACAGACAGGAAAACGGTGATTATGATCTCACATACATTCAATTTGTCGCCCAAGACCAAAAACACATCGAGGCTGAGTTAGCCGGTGTTCCTATTGCCGATATTGGGGAAATTGTGGGTGATTTAATTGGTTTACGTTTGAGCTCTACCAATCCTCAAGCTAATTGCGGCACTGTGATTTGTTCAGAAACAGGTGGTTGTATGCGAATGGAAACCCATGGGGGTGCTCAATCTGCTGGGTTATTCCAACAAGTCAGTTCTCTTTCAGAACAAAAAGCGGAAGTGTTGTTAAGTCAACAAGTACAACGCTGGGGACGGGAGGCTTTATTTGAGGAAAGTCTCACTGTCATTGGTAATACTATTAAGTTAGGAAAATAATCGTTCCCGGATTTCGTTAAATCAAGTTGAACTTGAATATATTTTGTTATGGTAGGCTTTTCCTATTTTTGATTCAGGAATCCTACCTTTTTTCATAAAATAATGTTGCTGATGCTAAAATTTACTCTCATAACTACATCGTTATAATCCATATCCCCACCTTGGGGTAAATCCTCAAAACCCCAAACATTATTTCCTAACAACCGAATATGATCAACTCCACCAGAATTAGCACCTAAAAAGGCAAAATACACCGATGGGTCATTATTAGAATTATTATCTAATAAAGCTTGGGGATTGCCATTAGCAATAATAAATGGGGCAAAAATCGCACCACCATTGAGGTTTGTTTTAAAACTAGCTGTTCCTTGATTTGCTACCGTCATATCCAAACCAGGAACTCGTTTTTGCAAAGCAGCTTGTGTATAACCAGCATCACCAGGGCGGATATCAATAGTACCATTACTATCAATATCTATGCCACCATTAGTATCAGCAATTTGATAAAATCCCACAACATTGTTAAATGCAGCTTCTCTATTAAGGACAAATTCCGCCGTTACTTGACCAGTGATTGAGCGTAAATCTATTAACTCACTTTGAGTATTTGCTTGTAAACCTGCACCCATTGGTAAAGGTTGATTTTTTGCTTGAATTTGTACTACTAAATCTTGAAACTCATTGGTGTTATTGCCATTACTATCTCGCCAACCTATAGAATATTTACCATCTCCTAAAAATTCTATTTTTTGGGTAGAAGGTTGAGAAAATAAGACTTGTGAAATAGAAGTTTTACCAGCAAGCACGGCATCAATGGTACTATTTCTGACTAATAAAAATCCTAATTTATCACCTGCATTCAATTCCAAGAAGCTAGTTAAATTATTTTGATTAAATCCATTGGGTAAATTAGAAATTACAGAAAAAATAACTTTGGCTCTAGCTAAAGCAGCTTGGGAATAACCTGTATTTCCTAGAGCAATACCATTAATATTACCTTGTTCATCATCAACTATAAATACTCCTAATTCATTGACTAAATTAGAGTTGCGTGATGTGAGGGTAACTGATAATTGCGGTTTACCATTACCACCAGCAATAGTAAAGATGCCGTTATTATGTGGGGTAATTTGAGGCGTTGTACTGCGAATATTTAACCCAAAAACATTGTTAGCTTGTTCACCAAAACTATCAGTAGCTACAACTTGAATATTGAGATTTTCGACATCAGAATTAGTTGGTATCCCGCTAAAAGTGCGAGTTTTGGCATTAAAAGTTAACCAACTCGGTAAGACACCCCCATTTGCCAACATTGCAGTGTATGTGAGTTGGTCATCTTCATCAATATCTTGGAAAGTGTCTTCTGGAATAACATAATTGTAAGCTGTACCTGCGTCAGTACTTTGGTCAGGAATAAGTTGATTAACAGTAGGTACATCGTTAACTTTAGTTGTGGTGTCCGCTACGGTGGGAATAATCTCTGTGTAACCGACATTATCCTTAGCTACAGTGTAAAAACTATACTT
Source organism: Cuspidothrix sp. (assembly GCA_046080125.1). Lineage (GTDB taxonomy): Bacteria > Cyanobacteriota > Cyanobacteriia > Cyanobacteriales > Nostocaceae > Cuspidothrix. The sequence continues at coordinate 1,546 of JBJTTJ010000053.1, read as the reverse complement.
TTTACCAGCTTCTCCCGTATAAATAGCGGAGGTTTCCTGAATATCCTGTTTCCAAAGGGTAAACGCACCATCATCTACAGATACATAAACATCATAACCAGCGATCGCGCTACCATTATCGCTACCATCCCAGGTAACAGTGAAGGTTTTAGCCACAGTTTTGGCTAAGGTTTTAACTTCACTGCTGGGTGAGCCAATATCAATTTTATTACTCCAGACAGGGGTTTCAATAGGGGCATTAGTGTCAAAAACAATACTAGCTTGAGCATCAATGGCAGTATTGTTAGTCACATCGGCTTTGGCTTTGATGCGGTAATTCACAAAACCTTCGCCGTCGTGGTTGGCGTTGTTGGGTGGAAGGAAACCTGCATCAACATCATCGGGAATTTGTCCAGTGATGGGGTCAATGGTGGTCAGTTTCCAGGTGACTGTGCGAGTATTGAGATTTAGGGAAGCGTTGAAGTCTACAAAGTCGCCAATGGTATTCCGTAAATCGAGGCGAGTTGTGTAAGATTGGAAGCCTTCGGGGACATCTATATATATATCGCCAAAACCAAAGTCGCCTAACTCAAAGGTGGATAAATCCAAGTCGGGGTCGAGTTGATGGGTGATAGTGATGAAAACTGCGGGTGCGGTAGCAGTGGCTAAGTTCTCGAAGCGGATAGAGTAGGGGAGGACTTGGTTAGGGGTCAGCCAGTTTTCTGCACCATAGCCACCAGGTCCGATAATGTCGTTGGGGTCGAAAGAGTTAACGTTTCCTGTGTTGGCTTCAGCAGCAGGAGGATTGAAAAGCAAAAATCCTCCTCCTAACAGTACTCCAGCCAATACTTTTCCTGGTGTTCCGCCCAATACGGCTAATCCTACTCCTACTCCTAACGATATTAGTGCTGCTTTTTGTACCGTAGGGTCTTCGAGGGGATTATAGGGATTAGGAGTTGTTAAAATAGAATTATCTTCAGGACGATTCTCACTTCCGATCCAACTACGAGGTTGCTGTGCTTCTCCTGGGGGGAAACCAGGGTTTTTTGGCTGACCCTGACCTTGACCTGGTTGACCTTTTGGTTGTTGTTCTTGACCTGGTTGACCTTTTGGTTTTTCACCAGTCTTTGGTGTCTTTCCTACTGGAGGAACTGTTCTGCCAGATATACCAGATAAAGATAAACCTGTTTCATCCACAAAATTAACTGGATTATTCAAAACATAAGCATACAAATTCACGCCCCCATTTATCCCAATGGGGTCAGCACTAACAAACCTTCCATCCCCAGGTGCGTAAAACCGCGCCCTCATGAAGTCAAGTCCATTCCCTTCATCCATCACCCCCCATTGACCGACAAACTCAAAGGGGTTAGCAACGGTTTCCGTCTTACTCAAATCTTCCCCAAAGGGTAAATAACTGTAACGGTTGAGATAATTACCACCCGCACCAGTTAACCCAACCGTTGAACCTATAGCATCTGTATCATAATAAGTAGCATTACTTCCCTCAAACCGACTCACCAAACCGAAACCGTGAGTATAACGCGCAATTCCCGCACCGCTATAT
>JBJTTJ010000052.1:0-11418 GCA_046080125.1 Cuspidothrix sp. | reverse complement strand
AATTTATAATTTATGGATAGATAAAGAAGTCGGAGATATTAATGTTTCAAACTTTGTAGAAACTCAATATTTAACGGTAGCTTTTCTCCCAACCACAGAGAATTATCTGTATGATCTTTGACACTATCTCCCGTTTCTGGGTGAACCAAAATATCTAAACCTTCACGATTAAGCATTAACCAAGGTACAACTTCACTAAACTGATCTGGTAAAAATGCTACCTGATACATAGATTTTGGGTGTGGTCCGATGGGTTGTTCATGCCAACGTCCCAATCTTACATCAAATTTAGCACCTAAACCTTCTCTTACACGAGCCGCAGCTTCCCGACTAACGGCATCAAAATAAATATGTGCATGAAAACCAGTAATATCAGTATTTTTATTCATGGTTCTTGATTTCACCTTCTGTCCTCAAGTATAACGTAACAATTATTTAGATATGCTAATCATTAGTTAGTCATAAACTTAGTTATACATAAATTTTCTGGTCAAACCACTTGAAATTTATTTGTGGTTATGTAATACTGCTAAATAGATTACCGTTAAACCAATCAGGAAGCCGTAGTTTTTATTTTGTCTTAATGAGTACCCAAACATGAATTCGGTGATGCACAAATAACCATCATCATGTTTGCATTGTTTATTAGACCTGTTGTGAAAATTACATAAGCGTTTCTAGAACCCTTGTAGAGATGTTAGTTTCTACATTAATTTCCACCAAAGGGCAATATTCACCCGTGAAAATGGGGTAGAAGTAGGGGTTTAGCACTGCTAAACCCGGGCAAATGAAGGGTTTTCAATCATTATCTTTCTATTATCTTTCTCAACAAATAGGACTTTATAGTCATGGTAACAACAACCTACGATCCAACTTTATTTCAAGGTGCTGCTTGGTACTATGCTCGTTATCGTGCCAAATATCCCCAAGCATTATTTGATTTACTAACAGATGTGTTTAAACTTGATAGTACAGGAAGATTACTTGATCTTGGCTGTGGTGCAGGACTAGTAGGTATTCCCTTTCATAACCGCTTTGCAGAAGTAGTAGGACTTGACCCTGATCCAGAAATGCTCCAAGAAGCTCAAGAACAAGCCGCAGAAGCAGGAGCAACTAATATTCGCTGGATTCATGACCGAGCAGAATCAATTTCTGAGGAATTAGGTAAATTTCAATTAGTCACAATGGGACGTTCATTTCACTGGATGGAACGGGAATTGGTACTATCAAAACTAGATTCCTTAGTAGTTAATGGTGGTGCTGTTGTCATTCTCAAAACTAACGAAAACGTCTGGGAAAGCGATCATCCTTGGAAAAAAACAGTCATCAAAGTAGTTAAACGTTGGTTAGGAGAACGAAGACGTACAGGTAAAGGTGGAGAGGGTGAATGGAAACCTTTAGATGTACCCCATGAAGAAGTCCTCAAAAAGTCATCTTTCTCTCGTTTGGAAACCTACGAAGTTAAATCTTCCCTATCTTGGACAATTGACTCTTACATCGGCTACATCTATTCCACAGCGTTCGGTTTACCCTCGTTCTTTGGTGACAATAGGGAGAAATTTGAGGGAGATTTAAGAACCTCTTTGCTAGAAGTTGAACCCTCTGGAGAGTTTACCGAAGAGTTGCCATTTACAGCCCTAGTGGCTTGGAAACAAAATTAACGAAATCATAAAAAATCGTAGGTTGGGTTTTCTCAACCCAACCTTACATAAACCTACTTTATATTCAGCAAAAAAGAGCATAATGACTCAGAAAAAACAACTAAGACTAGGTGCATTTCTATCAGTTACCGGACATCATGTAGCCGCTTGGCGATACCCTAATGCTCAAGCTGACGGTTTGAACTTCCAACATTACAAACAGTTGGCAAAGACAGCAGAACGGGGCAAATTTGATATGATTTTCCTCGCTGACGGTGTGGCTGTGAGAGATAGAGGTCAAAATCCTGAAGTTTTGAGCCGAAATGGTAAACTTGTCCATTTTGAACCCCTTACCCTACTATCAGCTTTATCTGTAGTAACGGAAAATATCGGTTTAACTGCTACCGTTTCCACCACCTATAACGAGCCTTTTCATCTAGCTCGTAAGTTTGCGTCCTTGGACCATCTTAGTGGTGGCCGTGCAGGTTGGAATCTTGTGACTTCTGCTACAGAAGCCGAAGCTTTGAACTTCAACCGGGACAAGCACATGGAACATACCCTGCGCTATGAACGGGCTAAGGAATTTGTGGATGTTGTCACTAAACTTTGGGATAGTTGGGAGGATGATGCTTTTTTACGGGATAAAGAGTCTGGTATTTACTTCGACCCTGATAAATTGCATATTCCCCACCACAAAGGAGAACATTTTTCAGTGCGGGGTCCTTTAAATGTGTCTCGTCCACCCCAAGGTTATCCAGTAATTATTCAAGCTGGTTCATCGGAAGATGGGAGAAATTTGGCTGCACAAACAGCAGAAGTGATTTTTACTGCCCAGCAGACTCTGGAAGAAGCACAGGAATTTTATGCTGATGTCAAAGGTAGATTAGCTCAATATGGGCGATCGCCTGATCATCTCAAAATTATGCCAGGAATATTCCCAGTTATCGGTCAAACAGAACAGGAAGCCCAGGATAAATTTGATCAAATTCAAGAATTAATTGATCCCGTAGTTGGTTTAAATTTACTTGGGGGAATGATTGGTGGTTTTGACCTTTCTGGTTATCCATTAGATGGTCCATTGCCAGATTTACCAGAAACCAACGGTGGCAAAAGTCGTCAAAAACTGCTTACTGACCTAGCCCGGAGAGAGAATTTAACCATCAGACAACTATACTTATCTATTGCAGGGGCGCGGGGACATCGGCAAATATTGGGTACTCCATCACAAATTGCTGACCAGCTAGAAGACTGGTTTGTAAATGATGCTGCCGATGGTTTTAATATTATGCCCCCTTGGTTGCCAGGAGGTTTAGATGAGTTTGTAGATTTGGTCATTCCTGAACTACAACATCGGGGACTTTTCCGCACTGAATATGAAGCCAGTACCTTGCGCGAAAATCTCGGTTTACCCCGCCCGGTAAATCAATTTAGTCAACCTGTTACTACTCCTGAATTGGTAGGTGTGGGTACATAGTTTAAAATACCAAGAAAATGCATGACAAAATTCTAGGTAATTGGAAGTCACGGCTACATAGGCAAAACCCACTTCTGTAGGTTTGAAATTCCAGTAGTCCGCGTAGGTGAACTTTGTTTGTATAGCCCCGTTCGCGCAGCGTGCCGGGGGCATCTTTCTAATCGCCGGGGCTTATTTTTACTGAAGCGTGAGAAATAAATTTATTAACCTAAAAACCAATGTGGATAGTTAAACTTGCACTTCGTCGTCCCCTGACCTTTGTAATTACTTCTATACTTATTATAGTCTTAGGAGTAGTTAGTATTACCCGCATGGCAACGGACATTTTTCCAGAAATTAATATTCCCGTTGTCAGTGTAATTTGGTCCTATGGTGGTGTTTCACCAGAGGAAATGGAACAGCGTATTGTGACAACCAGTGAACGCTCTTTCACAACTACTGTTAATGACATTGAACACATCGAATCACAATCTTTAAATGGTGTTAGCGTCATTAAACTTTTCTTCCAACCGGGAGCAAAAATTGAAGCAGCAGTAGCTCAAATTACTTCTAATACTCAAACAATTTTAAGGGCTTTACCACCGGGAATTACACCTCCTTTAATTATTCGCTATAACGCCTCCAATGTCCCAATTCTTCAACTAAGTGTTAGTAGCAAATCATTATCAGAACAAGAACTTTACGATAACGGCAATAACTTTTTACGGACTCAATTAGCCACTGTTCAAGGTGCATCTGTACCCTTACCTTATGGTGGTAAACCCCGGCAAATTATGGTAGATATTGACCCTCAAGCGCTGTTTGCTAAAGGTCTTTCCGCTACAGATGTCACAGCCGCCATTAGCGCCCAAAACCTGATTTTACCAGGGGGAAATGCCAAATTAGGCGATCGCGAGTACAGTGTCCGACTCAATAGCAGTCCCCAAGTTCTAGAAGCACTAAATAATTTACCAATTAAACAAATCAATGGCACTGTAATTTATATTCGTGATGTAGCTCAAGTTCATGATGGCTTTGGTGTTCAAAACAATGTTGTCCGTCGAGATGGACGACGTTCTACTTTATTAACTATCCTCAAAAATGGTAGTGCCTCAACTTTAGATGTTGTCGCTCGTATTAAAGAAAGACTACCAAAAATTCAAGCCACATTACCCAAAGAATTAGATTTAGAAATCTTACTTGATCAATCCATATTTGTTAAGGCTTCTATTCAAGGAGTATTAACAGAAGGATTGATAGCCGCTTGTTTAACTGCTGCCATGATTTTATTATTTTTAGGCAGTTGGCGTAGCACTTTAATTGTCGCAGTTTCCATTCCTTTATCAATTCTTTGTTCTATTATTACCCTGCGATTAATAGGACAAACACTCAATATTATGACCTTGGGAGGTTTATCTTTAGCAGTAGGGATTTTAGTTGATGATGCCACAGTGGAAATTGAAAATATCCATCGTAATTTGGCACAAGGAAAACCACTAGAACAAGCCATTTTAGATGGCGCACAACAAATAGCTGTTCCGGCTTTTGTTGCCACCTTAGCAATCTGTATTGTATTCATTCCCATTATCTTTTTAACAGGAGTAGCACAATCTCTATTTATGCCTTTAGGAATGGCAGTGGTTTTCGCTATGCTTGCCTCCTATTTGCTCTCACGGACAGTAGTACCAATGATGGCAAAATTCTTGCTTAGTAAGGAATTACATCTTTATACTGAACATGAAAATTTAGATCATAATCATAACGGTCATGTATCTGTCCCAACTCCCAAAAAAGATATTTTCTGGCGGTTTCATGAACTCTTTAACCGTCAATTTGAGAAATTTCGCCAAAGCTATCGGAATCTTTTATCTAAAGCTCTCAATCATCGCGGTGTAGTTTTTGCCATATTTGGTGCTTTCTGGGTAAGTGCAGGAGTTTTATTACCTTTTGTTGGTCAAGACTTTTTTCCTCAAGTAGATGCAGGTCAATTTCGTTTGCACGTCCGCGCTCCAGCAGGAACTAGATTAGAAAAAACAGAACAGATTTTTACTCAAGTCGAAAATGAAATTCGCCAAATTATTCCTGAAGAAGAACTAGAAATTATTCTTGATAACATTGGTTTACCAGTGGGTGGAGTCAACCTAGCTTTTAGTGATACAGCCACCATAGGACCAGGTGATGGAGAAATTCTTGTCGGTCTTAAAGAAGGTCAACATCATTCTACTTGGCAATATGTTAGACAACTCCGCCAAAAACTAACTGCTGATTTTCCTGATTTAACCTTCTTTTTCCAACCTGCGGATATAGTAACTCAAATTCTCAATTTCGGTTTACCTGCTCCCATTGATATTCAAGTCATAGGACCTGCTAAAAATCGGAAAGATAACTATAAACTTGCTAAACAAATTAAAGCCAAAATAGCCCAAATTCCTGGAGCAGTTGATGTACATTTACATCAAGTTGTGGATGCACCAGAAATACGGATTAATGTAGATCGTTCTCAAGCGCAACGTAACGGTTTAACTCAACGAGATGTCGCCAATAATCTATTGACATCATTAAGTTCTAGTGGACAAACATCACCTAACTTTTGGCTTGACCCCATCAAAGGAGTTAGTTATTTAATCGCAGTGCAAGTTCCCCAATACAAACTTAATTCTCTGGAAAAAATTCAGAGTATTCCTATAGCTAATGGTTCTAACTCCCCACAACTTTTAAGCAATCTTTCTGTTGTCAAACGTGGTAAAGCTGCTGCTGTTGTTAATCACTATAATGTCCAACCTGTATATGATATTTACGCCAATGTTCAAGGACGGGATTTAGGTAGTGTAGCCAGCGAAATTTATAAAGTAGTTGGAGAATTTGAGAAAAAGTTAGCGAAAGGATCATCAATTATAGTCAAAGGCCAAGTAGAAACAATGAATACATCTTTCCTAGGATTAGAACTAGGATTGATATTTGCTATTGGCTTAGTTTATTGCCTCATTGTAGTCAATTTTCAATCTTGGATTGATCCATTTATTATTATGATGGCACTACCTAATGCTTTAGCCGGAATTGTTTGGATACTCTTTGTTACCAACACAACTTTTAGTGTACCATCTTTGATGGGCGCAATTATGAGTATTGGGGTAGCAACTGCTAATAGTATTTTGCTCGTCACTTTTGCTAATGACCAACGTTTGATGGGAGAAAAGGCTGTTTCTGCGGCTTTAGCAGCTGGTTATACCCGTTTACGTCCGGTATTAATGACTGCTGGAGCGATGATTATGGGGATGTTACCAATGTCTCTGGGTTTAGGAGAAGGTGGTGAACAAAATGCTCCTTTAGGAAGGGCTGTAATTGGTGGATTATTAGCAGCAACGGTAGCAACTTTGATTTTTGTCCCTGTTGTTTATAGTATGTTGCGTCGTAAAGAACCGCAAAATTTAGAGGAAGAACTATCTTCTACTATTGAATTAACTGTAGCTAATCGGTGAACCCCACCCCCAACCCCCTCCCCGTAAACGAGGAGGGGGCTTTTAAAAGCAATATAAATCAAAAAATCAAACAGGAATTTCTATATATGTCTACTCAAGAAAACACCCAAGTTGATAATTCTAAACTTACATCAATTGCGACAGAAAATAAAAAAAGCCGCTTTGGTTATATCACCATTTTTGCGACAACTACTTTTGCTGTAACTGGACTTTTAGCAATTGGTATTATCCCCCGTTTACATAAGCAATCGGAATTAAATGCTTTTGCTACATCTACAAACAAAAAAGTTCCTACTGTTAATGTAATTAAGCCCAAACTGGCAGAAAAATTCACAGAGTTAGTTCTACCTAGCACTATTCAAGCTGCACAGGAAACTACAATTTATGCCCGTACCAGTGGCTATTTACAAAAAAGAACTGTGGATATTGGCGATCGCGTTACTGCAAATCAATTACTCGCTGTGATAGATGCTCCAGAAACTGATCAAGATGTTCAACAAGCTAATGCAGAAATAGCAAAGTCTCAAGCTAATCTAGCTCAAGTTCAAGCAGATTTAGTACAAAAACAAAGTAATTTATCTCAAGTAAAAGCTAATCTTCAAGCTAGAAAAGCTGAATTAGTTCAAGCACGTACTAATTTAGAATTGGCTCGGCAAACTTGGCAACGTTGGCAATCACTTCAACAACAAGGTGCAGTATCTAAACAAGCTGCTGACGAAAAACAGTCTGCTTTTAATGTGGCTAAAGCTAATGTAGATGCAATAATCTCTCGCGTTAAAGCAGATAAGGATAATGTTAATACTGCCCTAGCAGCCATTAACTCTCAAAAAGCTAATATTAATGCGGTTACTGCTACTGGAAATGTTAGTCAGTCAAATTTGCGGCGAGTAAATGTTTTACAATCCTTTAAGCGAGTAGTTGCTCCTTTTGCGGGTGTCATTACTGCTCGCAACATAGATACAGGAGCTTTAATTTCTGCGGGTAGTAATAATAATAGCGGAAATTCCTGGTTATTTAAGATTGCTCAAACAGATAATTTACGTATCCGTATTAACGTTCCCCAGGCTTTTGTACAATCAATTCACACTGCAGAAACTGCACTTGTTAGTGTGCGTGAGTTACCGAAAAAATCTTTTTCTGGTAAAGTAATTCGCACTGCTGATGTTTTAGATGCTACTTCTAACACTCTTTTAACTGAAATTGAAGTCCAAAATGCAGATAATATACTGCGTCCGGGAATGTATGCTGAAGTAAAGTTTAAAACTGAACGTGCTAATCCACCTTTATTAATTCCATCTAATACTTTAGTTATTAATGCAGATGGTGTACAAGTAGCTACTGTGACTAAAGAAAACAAAGTTAAATACAAAAAAGTAGAACTGGGACGAGATTATGGTACTCAGGTAGAAGTAGTTTCTGGTTTAAATCCTAATGCTAAGTTAATTACTAATCCTACTGATTCTCTCCAAGATGGTAAACCTGTGAAAGCAGTTGCGTTAAAGAAGGGTAAAAAACCTAAAAATTAGTTTGTAGAGGGGTTAAAAATAAGGGGCAGTCGGGAATTGTCCCTACAATTATCTATAGTATTAATTTACACATCAAAGCTAAAGATCAAAGGCAGCAATGTAGGAATCTCATCTGGAAAATCAGCAATTAAATCAGCTTTGTGAGTTTCCAACTCTTCCCTACTTCCATAACCATAAGTTACACCAATTGCAGCAATATTATTTTTCTTAGCCCCGATAATATCGTGTAGCCTATCCCCTACCATAACAACAGTAGAATGTAAAAGACTTTCCCTGTCTATAATGTAGGAAATTAAATCACCTTTCACACTTCTATTACCATCTAATTTACTACCATAAACACCATCAAACAAAGGTGCTAAATCAAAATATTCAATAATCTGGGTAGCATAAATCTGAGGTTTAGAAGTCGCTACAAAAGTCTGATAAGCAGCATCTCGAATGATTTGTAGGGTTTGGGGAATTTGCGGATAAAGGGAGTTTTCAAATAACCCAATTGTAGAAAAGCGACTACGATATAGTAAAATTGCCTCCCCCAGCAATGTGTCATCAGAGATTTGCAATAACTGGGAAAAACTGCTTTTTAATGGAGGTCCAATACACCAAAGCAATTCATTAGTATCTGGTGGTTGATAACCAAGTTCGGATAAGGCATACTGAATACAGCGAGTAATCCCCAGTTTAGGATCAGTGAGAGTTCCATCTAGGTCAAAAAGGACTGTGTGAGGAGGCATTTTGGTAAGTTTAAATAGTTTTTAACTGTTGTAGAAACTCAATATTTAACGGTAATTTTTCTCCCAACCACAGAGAATTATCTGTATGATCTTTGACACTATCTCCCGTTTCTGGGTGAACCAAAATATCTAAACCTTCTCTATTAACCATTAACCAAGGCACAACTTCACCAAACTGATGTGGTAAAAATGCTACTTGATACATAGATTTTGGGTGGGGTCCGATGGGTTGTTCATGCCAACGTCCCAATCTTACATCAAATTTAGCACCTAAACCTTCTCTTACACGAGCCGCAGCTTCCCGACTAACGGCATTAAAATAAATATGTGCATGAAAACCAGTAATATCAGTATTTTTATTCATGGTTCTTGATTTCACCTTTTGTGATCAAGTATAACTTAACAATTATTTAGATATCCTAATCATTAGTTAGTCATAAATTTTCCGGTCAAACCACTTGAAATTTATTTGTGGTTATGTAATACTACTAAAACAATCACCGATAAATCGGTCAATAAACTGTAGTTTATACAGTATCTCAAGTCATCAATAACCCGTGATGATGCACAGATAAATGCCCTTATATCTGCGCTAATTTTGCTATTAGACATTTCCGGTGTGCGTCCTAACCTTTGTAGAGACGTTGCATGCAACGTCTCTACATTAATTTTCACCGTCTATTACACATCTGAAAAAAATGTACAGATGTTCCATAGAACGTCTCTACACCTAAATTATGTAAGATTTGGGTTTTTGATATCAACAAATTTCCCACACACAAATCCTAATTTACCAAGGAATTTAAACATGGCGGACATTAAGATTTATAGTGCGGTTGTTTGTCCTTATGCTCACCGTACCCGCTTGGTACTTCAAGAAAAGGGTATTGATTTTGATTTGATTGAAATTGATTTGCAGAATAAACCAGAAGGTTTTACAAAAGTTTCTCCCTATGGAAAAGTACCTGCAATTACTCATGGAGAAAATCGAGTTTGGGAATCAGCAGTTATTAACGAATATCTGGATGAAGTATTTCCTAATCCACCCCTTTTACCTACCAACCCTATTGCAAAAGCTCAGGCTAGAATTTGGATAGATTTTGCTAATACTAGATTAGTTCCGGCTTTTTCTACTCTATTACGCAGTCCAGATTTCCAAAAACAAGAAGAAGCTAAACAAGAACTCTACAAACATCTAGAATTTATTGAAAATGAAGGTTTAGGAAAACTTTCTAAAGATGGTCCTTACTGGTTTGGTGAATCTATCAGTTTAGTGGATTTTACCTTTTTCCCTTGGTTTGAAAGATGGGGCGCTCTTAAACATTATCGTGGCTTTGGTATCCCTGCTGAATTTACTCGATTGAAACAGTGGAAACACGCCCTCAAAGAACGTGAATCAGTGAAAGCGATCGCTCACTCCAAAGAGTTCTATATTGAGCGATATGCTAGATTTGCTGCTCCTGTTCCTGTAGCTGCTTAGTCAAACGCTGCATTTAACTATTTCTACATTGAAAACGCAAATTTATGAGTTATCAAAATATAGAAGTCAAACCAATTGCTGGACGTATTGGTGCAAAAATCAAAAATGTTAACCTAGCTACTCATCTCAGTGATGAGATTATTAGCGAAATTAGAAGAGCATTAGTTCAATATAAAGTTATTTTCTTCCGTAACCAAGAACTAGATGCTAATGGACAAGTAGATTTTGCGCGTCGTTTCGGTAAAATCACTACTGCACATCCCACAGTTCCATCTCTAGCTGGCCATCCCGAAGTATTGGATTTAGATTATAGTCGTACCGTTGCTCGTGCTAATAACTGGCACACCGATGTGACATTTGTAGATCGTCCGCCCCTTGGCTCGGTCTTGAGGGCATTGGTAATTCCGCCGGCGGGAGGGGATACCATTTGGGCAAATTCGGTGACTGCATACCAAGATTTACCGGAGCATTTGCGGAATTTAGCGGATAAACTTTGGGCTGTACATAGCAATGCTTATGATTATGCTACAGCTTTTGATATCCCAGAAGAAGTGAAATCTTATCGAGATGTGTTTACTTCTACAGTGTATGAAACCTTACATCCAGTGGTGAGAATACATCCTGAATCTGGGGAGAAAGGTTTATTTATTGGTGGTTTTGTCCGGCAAATTCGCGGTTTATCTCCCACTGAATCAGCCGATATTATTCGCTTGTTACAGTCTTATATTACACGACCTGAGAATACAGTGCGTTGGCGTTGGCAAGTTGGAGATGTGGCATTTTGGGATAACCGCGCTACCCAACATTATGCCATTGCCGATTATGGAGATCAACCCCGTCGGGTGCAGCGTGTAACTATTGCCGGTGATCTTCCTTTAGGTATTGATGGTAAATATAGTCAAGCCATTAAAGGCGATTCTTCCGCATATATTCCCAATCTTGTAGCAGCTTAACCTAACCCCCTTTCCTAAAATGGAAGAGGGAAAATCAAAGCCTCTCCAGTAATAAAAGTAATTCCTTTCCCCTCTCCTCTTAGGAGAGGGTTAGGGAGAGGTAGGAGAGAGATTTTAGTTTTCATTTGCTGTGATCAAAAAAGGAAATATTTT
>JBJTTJ010000051.1:0-4555 GCA_046080125.1 Cuspidothrix sp. | reverse complement strand
ATTGATTTCTACCAGCAGTCTTTGAAGATAACAAGGGAAATAGGCGATGTTGGGGGGGAAAGTTATTCTTTAAACGGTTTAGGCAATGCTTACAACTCCCTGGGACAGTACCAAACAGCAATTGATTTCCACCAGCAGTCTTTGAAGATAAAAAGGGAAATAGGCGATGTTCGGGGGGAAAGTAATTCTTTAATCGGTTTAGGCAATGCTTATAACTCCCTGGGACAGTACCAAACAGCTATTGATTTCCACCAGCAGTCTTTGAAGATAACAAGGGAAATAGGCGATGTTCGGGGGGAAAGTAATTCTTTAAACAATTTAGGCGCCGCTTACAAAGCCCTGGGACAGTACCAAACCGCTGTTGATTTCCACCAGCAGTCTTTGAAGATAACAAGGGAAATTGGCGATGTTCAGGGGGAAAGTGCTTCTTTAAACAATTTAGGCAATGCTTACAAATCTCTGGGACAGTACCAAACAGCTATTGATTTCTACCAGCAGTCTTTGAAGATAACAAGGGAAATAGGCGATGTTCGGGGGGAAGCAAACGCTTGGTTTAATTTAGGTCTGGTATTAGAAAAAGTGGATAGGGAAGCGGACGCACTGGGCGCTTATCGCAATGCCTGTGGACTTTATGGAACAATGGGACTTGATGCTAAGGTGCAAGATTGCAATGATGCAATTAATCGTCTTTCTTAACCTGAAAAACCTGTAGTTTCTCTGCGTGGGTTTTGGGGTTGGTTGGGTTGGTTGTGGGGTTGGGTACGTCGTTGGTTTAGGCGATAATAGTAGATTATTTAACTCATTTTTATTATTAATGTTGCTTGATTTACATTTAACATCTCCGAAAAATATTGTAGAGACGTTCCATGGGTAGGGATTCTCGGCTCTACAAGAAACAATTAACTTAAACAAATCATGAAATAATTACAGCAGATTTGAGGTAAACAAGGTACAATATGAACAGGCTAGAAGCCTGTGTTACAAGAGTTTGATCATTAACATCTGTACCTCATAATAACGGAAACTGCTGTAATAATAGAACTGTTTTCAGAAAACAAAGAAGAATTTTCAGCTTTATTTACAGAAATAATTGAGAACAATGAAAACAGATAGTATAATCATCAAATATACTAAGGAGTTAATTATATGCAAATAAAACTTAAATCAAAAGTTGATGCACAAAGTAAATTATTGTTACAACATTATTACTGATGCTGTTGAGGAAAAAATACCAACACCAGAAGAATTAGGATATTCTGCGGATTTTTTTGATAAAACTGCTGGAAAATGGGAAGGTGAGGTTTTAGTTAGAGAAAATTTAGGCGATTGTGATCAAAGAATTTGGGATATTGAATAATGATTTACTTATTAGATACTAATACCTGTATTCAATATTTAACAGGACGTAGTGAAAATGTAATTAATAAATTTAAAACTACTCATCGTGAAAATATTTGTTTGTGTGATGTTGTCAAAGGAGAATTATACAGATTTTCTTTACATACATCTACTAACTTTATATTACATTGTTGTTTTGAATCAGTCTCGTCCGTAATGATACTTATCACGTACAGACGAGCCTAAATACTTATTAATTCAAAACCTGGGAACTAACTTTGGTCTAATCGTAACACAGCCATAAAAGCCTCCTGTGGTACATCTACCGTACCCACAGCTTTCATCCGCTTTTTGCCTTTAGCTTGCTTTTGCAACAGTTTCTTTTTCCGGCTAATGTCACCACCATAGCACTTAGCCAACACATCTTTCCGCATAGCCGGGATATGTTCACTAGCGATGACCTTAGCACCAATAGCAGCTTGAATGGGGACTTTAAATTGATGACGGGGAATGAGTTCCTTGAGTTTTTCCGCCATTGATCTGCCCACATTATAGGCTTTATCTCTATGGACAATCATGGCCAAAGAATCTACAGGATCACCATTAATCATAATATCCAACTTAACCAGAGGATTTTCCCGGTAGCCAATCAGATGATATTCCATACTAGCATAACCGCGAGAACGGGATTTCATTTGATCGAAAAAGTCGGTGACAACTTCTGCTAGGGGTAACTCGTAAGTGAGTGTAGTCCGGCCTTGGGTGAGATACTTCATATCTTTGAAGACACCCCGACGGTTTTGTGACAACTCCATTAAAGAACCGACGTAGATTTCGGGAGTGATCATTTCTACTTGTACATAGGGTTCTTCAATTCTCTCCCGTTCATTGGGGCTAGGTAAGCGGCTAGGATTATCAATGTAGAGTTCTTCACCTTTGTTGGTGACGACCTTATAAACTACTGAGGGTGCGGTAATGATTAAATCTAGGTTATACTCCCGTTCTAGGCGTTCTTGGACAATTTCCATGTGCAGCAGTCCCAAAAACCCGCAACGGAACCCAAAACCCATAGCACTAGAAGTTTCTGGTTCATACTGCAAGGCCGCATCATTGAGTTCTAGTTTTTCTAAAGCTTCCCGCAAGTCTTCAAACTGATCTGCATCTATAGGAAACATCCCACAAAATACCATGGGATTGGCCTCAGCGTAACCAGGTAAAGCTTCGGTAGCTTTGTTTTTGGATAGGGTGATGGTGTCTCCCACCCTTGCATCGGCTACAGCTTTGATTGCCGCACCTAAATAACCTACTTCTCCGGCATGAAGTTCTTCAACCTGCTTTTGAGTGGGAGAAAGTACGCCTAACTCATCAATGACATATTCTTTACCAGATGCCATTAAGTAGATGCGATCGCCCCTTCTCACCGTTCCATCCATGACCCGGAAATAAACAATTACTCCCCGGTAACTATCATAGTAACTATCAAAAATTAGCGCTCGCAGACTTTCGTTTACAGTATCCGCCGGTGGTGGTACTCTTTCAACAATGGTTTCTAAAATTTCAGGAATACCAATTCCTTCTTTTGCGGAAGCTAAAATTGCCCCACTACAATCTAAACCAATAATTTCTTCAATTTCCCCAATTACTCGCTGTGGTTCTGCTCCTGGTAAATCAATTTTATTTAAAACAGGGATGATTTCTAGATTATTCTCTAGGGCCAAGTACACATTAGCCAGGGTTTGCGCCTCTACACCTTGGGACGCATCCACAACTAATAATGCTCCTTCACAAGCTACTAAGGAACGGGACACCTCATAGGAAAAGTCTACGTGACCAGGAGTATCAATTAAATTGAGAACATACTGCCGACCATCTTTAGCAGTATAATTCATCCGGGCAGCTTGCAGCTTAATTGTAATGCCGCGCTCTCGTTCCAAATCCATGTTATCGAGGAACTGCTCTTTCATTTGCCGGTCTTCTACAGTTCCAGTAGCCTGTAGTAAGCGATCCGCGAGAGTGGATTTACCGTGGTCAATGTGAGCAATAATACAAAAATTGCGAATGCGATCTGCGGGAACGTCAGTCATATACCATCTTTGCCCTCAAGCAAACCAAAAATGAAAGCTATTTACTTAATGTATTTTAATGCTTTCTGAGGTAATAAAGCAAAAACGGGCAGGAGGCACAAGACAAAAGTTTTTTAAGCCGTGTGAGTCAGGAAAATGCAAGCAAGATAAGTAGAATTAGAAATATCATTATTTCTTGACAACGCTTTCGATAAACGAATTTCAGAAAAACTAATCCCATGAATATGCAAAAACAGCCCAATCATACAGATAATCAACGCGCTGATAAAACCGAAATCGCACTCCATCTCGATTCGGAATTAATCGAGCAGATTCAACATCTTACCAATGACCCTAGTAAAGTGATTGAGGTAGCTATTCGTCAATGGTTACGGGGTGATTTTAATAGAGATGACGAATTAACACGCACACCTGTCCGTACACCCGTACCACCCCGTGGCGAATGGAATGATTGAAACTCAGGGGAATTTTAGATTTTAGATTTTAGATTAAAAAAATTGGGCATAGTCCCCATTCTTGAGCCTAAGGTGTACACACAAGCCCTATCTGTCTTTGTTTTGTGCTTATTTAGCCGCCCTGAATGAAATTCTTATTCCCCTAGAATTGGGGGTTAGACAGCATGAAAACTGTAGGAGGTGATTAGACTTCTGTGTACACCATAGATCCTTGATGGGGGAAAAATTGCTAGTCCCAAATCTAAAATCATATCTAGAATCGAGTGAAATTAATTTTGGTAATATTCCATGAAATCTATGCAAGAACCCGGATTGGTTCCATATCTTCATCATCTAGATGTTCGTTTTCTTCCGCTAAGTTCCTGTAGACGCGATTTCTAAAATTGGTTAAACTAGAAACAACCTGAATACAGAAAACCCCCATCATGATCATTGCTACCCAAGCCTACCAAATCACTTGGGAAAAACTACCCGATGATTATATTCTCCCAGATGATCCAGTGGATAATATCTACCAACCAGCCCAAGCCACAGCCCTGACGGAAAGCCTCCAACTAGCAGGTAAACTTCCCCTCAATTGCCTCACACCGACCAACTACGCCATCTGTGCCACTGTAAATGGCAAAATTGTCATTAAAGCCCCTGATTGGGCTTATATACCGGAAATTCGGGCAACTA
>JBJTTJ010000050.1:0-2890 GCA_046080125.1 Cuspidothrix sp. | reverse complement strand
GAGTTTAAGCGTCAGCTAGAATATAAAGCTAAAAAGTTTGGTTGTGAAATTATAATTGCTGATAGATTTTATCCATCAAGCAAAACCTGTTCTCACTGTGGACATAGAAAAGATAGTCTTTCTTTATCTGAAAGAATTTATTGCTGCGAGAACTGCGGTTTTGAGATGGATAGGGATTTGAATGCTGCAATTAATTTATCGCGTTTGGCTTTCATCGCGAAAGTCTACCGAGGGATAACTGCTCCCATGCTCCCGTTGAAGTAGAAAGTAAAGTCTAGTTTTGTCTAGGTTTTATATAGCAGACTTCCAAAAAATAAACAAAACCAGAAGATATACTGAAAGCAAAAAATTCTTCTCAAACTACTTGACAAATATAAAAAGATGGGACATAATAAATAAAGTACAGGTCAAGGGACTGTAGTTCAATTGGTTAGAGCACCGCCCTGTCACGGCGGAAGTTGCGGGTTCGAGCCCCGTCAGTCCCGTTGTAGAATAATAGATCTAAAAGGTTAAGTTGGGAAAACAGCCTCCTGGCCTTTAAGATCAGTAAATGTAATTGTGATTGATAAAAGAGAGAATCAACTGTGACCGTCAGAGTCCGTATAGCTCCCAGTCCCACCGGAAACCTACATATTGGTACAGCCAGAACGGCCGTATTTAATTATTTGTTTGCTCGCCACCATGATGGCAAGTTTATTTTAAGAATTGAAGATACAGATTTAGATCGATCACGTCCCGAATACACAGATAATATTCTTGCCGGACTACGCTGGTTAGGATTGAACTGGGATGAAGGTCCATTTTTCCAATCCCAACGTCTCCATCTTTATCAAGAAGCAGTGCAAAAATTACTCGGTCAAGGTTTAGCTTATCACTACTACACCACATCTGAAGAATTAGACGCACTAAGAGAAGCACAAAAAGCTAGGGGACAAGCACCCCGTTATGATAACCGCCACCGTGACCTTACCCCCGAACAAAGGGCAGAATTTGAGTCTCAAGGACGTTCTTCTGTGATTCGTTTCCGCATAGAAGATGATCGAGAAATTGCCTGGAATGACTTAGTACGGGGTAAAATGAGTTGGCGCGGTAGTGATTTAGGTGGTGATATGGTCATTGCTCGCGCTGCTAGTGATGGTACTGGTCAACCATTATATAATTTTGTGGTGGTGGTAGATGACATTGATATGCAAATTAGTCATGTCATTCGCGGTGAAGACCATATTGCCAATACGGCTAAACAAATTTTACTCTATGAAGCTTTCGGGGCGAAAATTCCCGAATTTGCTCATACTCCTTTAATTTTGAATCAAGAAGGTCGAAAATTATCCAAACGTGATGGTGTAACTTCCATTTGCGATTTTCAAGAGATGGGATTTACGGCGGAAGCTTTGGTTAATTATATGACCTTACTGGGATGGTCGCCCGTGGATTCTACTCAAGAGATATTTAATTTAGAATCGGCAGCTAAGGATTTTGGCTTTGAACGGGTAAATAAAGCTGGTGCTAAATTTGACTGGGATAAATTGGACTGGTTGAATAGTCAATATCTCCATAGTATGCCAGTTGATAAGCTGACAGATTTACTCATTCCTTACTGGGAAAAAGCCGGTTATCAGTTTACCGAGGGTAGAGAACGCCCCTGGTTAGAACAGGTGACGAGTTTAATTGCGGCTAGTTTAACTCGCTTAGTGGATGGGGTGGACATGACCAAGGTATTTTTTACCCATGGAGTAGAATTGAGTGAGGAAGGCAGTCAACAGCTACAGCAAGAAGGAGTAAAAAGTGTCCTGCAAGCAATTATTACAGCTTTGGAAACTCAGTCAGAGTTAACTGCCGATATTGCACAAAATATAATTAAGCAAGTTGTGAAATCAGAAAATGTGAAAAAAGGCTTAGTAATGCGATCGCTCAGGTCCGCACTCACAGGAGATGTTCACGGACCAGACTTAATTCAGTCTTGGTTACTACTCAATCAGATTGGTTTAGACCAATCTCGTATACATCAAGCAATTAGCTAGGATTTACACACAATACCTCTAAAAACCTAATCATTTCGTAGTGAGGACTTGAGTTCTCAAATAAGGAATAGATTCCTCACTACAAACTTTGTCCAAAAATTTGATTGTCAATTAGCAAAATTGGGATTATAATGTAAATAAGACATGGGGCTTTAACGGTTTCGACAGGTTGGCGAACGCTGCTCTGTGATTCAGGTCGAGAGCGAGTCATCTCTCGGAAATCAAAGACTCGAAAAAAAAGTAAATGCGAACAATATCGTAAAATTTGCTCGTAAGGACGCTCTAGTAGCTGCCTAATAGCCTCTTACAGGTCCGAGCGTCTCTAATTTGACTCCGTTAAGGATTAGAGACCTAACCCCAACGGATGCTCCACTCTCGCGTTCTCTGGTTGGCTTGGTGGCTAAGATTAAATCAGAGCATCCTACGTTCGGGACAATGAACGATTCCCGCCTTGAGGGTCAGAAAGGCTAAACCTGTGAACGAGTGGAGGGTTAATACCCAATTTGGACATGGGTTCAACTCCCATAAGCTCCATTTTATTTTATATCATTCTTGATCCCGCCAGACATTTGTATATGTTGGCGGGATTTTTGATTTATACATACATACAGAAGCAATATTTTTCGGTTAATCTCAAAAAACTCATGTAGGTTGGGTTGACCCTAGGAAACCCAACATTATTGAATCCTTGTTATTAGAGTGACGTACTCCACACACTCCCTTTCAGGCGAGTGTGGGCTTCTCAGTGACTCCTCTATGAGGACATTAACTGAGCTTTAAGACCGTGCGCCCCACGGTTCTTTGGTTTTGAGATTTGTTTTTTGTTTTGTAGGCTGCATTTCTGCATTTAATTGGACTACACCTACTTT
>JBJTTJ010000049.1:0-7135 GCA_046080125.1 Cuspidothrix sp. | reverse complement strand
TTCATCTAAACCTCCAGGAGACCCCCACCAAAACTGTACTCAGTTTGGTGATGGGAGGAATGGAGGGTTAATTGTGAAACGTCCCTTGAGTAATTTTGTGCGCCAGCACAAACAATGAAGAAGTTAAAGCATCTCTAATTGCAAAGCCTCTATGTTTTAATTCAGCAGCAAATACAACCTCACCAGTTGAATCGTTAACTAATGCCATTCCTGTGAATTTTGCACCGGGATCAATCTTTAGTCTAATATAGCGTTTACCAAGAAGCGTGAGGTACAGAGTTTTTTGGTTTTAGGGAAAACAGGGAACAGGGAACAGTAAATTAGGGTGTACCTCATGAGACTGGGAAGGGCTATGTAAGTATTATAACTAAATATAAGCGATAATGTGGACACTGTGTATATATCTGTTTATATTTAGCTAGGATTTAGCTTACAACTTCCAACCCCATCCAGATGCCAGTACCATTAGAAAACTATGACATTAATTTTAAGTTATGGAAGGTTTAAAAAAATGTTATCTAAATTGCTTTCTCGGTAAGAGATTAAGAGGGAAGCATCTCGACTACGCTCCATAACCAGTAAAAGGGAAGCATCTCGACCACGCTCGATAACCACCAAAAGCTAAATCTTGACGATTGTGAGTTACGTGGCTAATATGTGTCAGTGTAAGCTATTCAAAATTCCTAGCTGAATAAAATAAACCACTATTTTCTGAAAGCGACTCGACAAATTAGTATTAAACTACTAATATCACTTAGCCAATTGGAGGAAAGCCCAGTAACTATTAATATTGTAACTTTTGTTGTTAAACTTTGTAATTTATGTAGGAGTTTAGATGTGAATTTGCTACACTCGGCCATTTTAATGATAAGGCTGCAAAGGGTTTTTGATGTAGCACAATAAGCTAATGGCCACATTTTAGAGATTTTATCTAATACTCAGATTTACTACTAGTTTCAGGTTATAAATTATGGTCAGTACAACTTTTCTGGCACAATCTTCTGAGTCAAAGACAATAAAGACTAATAAATCCGTATCTGCTAATGGTTCAGAAAGTCCCCCGCTACTACTATTTGCCAGTAGTGGCTTGGTTTTAGCCCTAGTTGCTACGGTTGTCTATGGCAAAATTTTACTCCAACAGGGTGAGAAAAAACTGAAGTTTGAAAAATTTCGCACTAAGGAATTGGAGAAAAAACTAAAGTTAGCTTTAGAAACAATTCGTAAAATGGAAACTAATCCAGATTTAGTTCACTCGCGGGATTTTAACCTCGATTATTTGCGGATGCGGATGTCAGAGAAAGTATTCCATTTTGCACTGGTGAATCAGATTAAAATCAAGGTAAAAGAAAAAATTTCTCAAGCTTTACGTCCTAATCAAGCTGCCCAGGGGACTGTAGGTGTTGCTAGTGCTGGCAAGCAGGTAGATGGAATCTTTGATGTGGAATATGAAACAGGTGTACCGCCTAAAACTGTAAAGCGGGTGTTATTCCGAGTCCAAATTCGATTAACCAAATTACCTACTCAGGCAAGTTCTGCTACGATGAGCCAGATCATTGATTGTATAGAAATATATCTGAGTCCCAGACAAGAGCATGACACGTGGCAGCCCACTATTCAAGGTCGAATTGTTTATATGCACTGGGACCAAAAGGCGAAACCTACACCGTTGCTTGTACTTGAGCAATCTAACGAGGGGACGAATGTAACATTTAGAACCAACCGTCAAACAACGGGGACAACAAAACAACAAACAACTAGTTCACTCCCTCCTAATCCTGTGAAAAAATGATTACCACTCTCTTGATGAGGGATGTAGTTAATAACACTAACTGTTTGATTTACTACTGGTGATGATTTATTTTGCTGTCGTGATTTGTGAAAGGACATTTTGAGCATCACGGGTGAGAAGACCATCTTCCATTTCCAGGATGCGATCGGCAATATCTAAAATCCGGTTATCGTGGGTAACTAATAAAATTGCTGTTCCCTGTTCTTTGGCTAGACGTTGCATAATTTCTACTACATCGCGTCCTGATTGCTTATCTAATGCCGCCGTTGGTTCATCGGCTAATACTAAGGGGGGATGGTTTACTAGGGCGCGAGCGATCGCTATTCTTTGTTTTTGTCCTCCAGACAAATTATCTGGATAATAATTAATCCTCTCTTGTAACCCTACAGCCGCTAACATGGCCTCTGATTTAGAAATAGCTGCTGATTGGGAAATGCTATAATTCAACTCTACAGCCATTTGCACATTCTGCCGCGCTGTTAAAAAACCTAATAAATTATGCGCTTGGAAAATATAACCAATATTACGTCGCATTTGCACTAATTTACTCTGACTAGCACCATATAATTCTTCACCTAAAAATTTCAAACTTCCTTCTTGTACTGATCTTAATCCACCAATTAAACTCAATAATGTTGTTTTTCCTGAACCTGATGGTCCAGTCATAATTACAATTTCTCCAGGATATACCGCCAAATTAATATCAAACAAGATTTGTCTTCTTAGCGCTCCTCTACCATAGTAGTGATTAATATTTTGAATAGATATTACGGGTTCTTTGTTGATCATAAGTTAGTTGTTAGTTGTTAGTACCTATTTAAAAAATATCTGCTGGATCGGCGGAGCTTAATTTACGAATAGCAATCATCCCGGAAATAAAACACATTAAAATAGTTAACATGATTACCATAATAGCGCGATGATAACTCATAAATATAGGTAAAAATGTAGCATCTCTAGCAATATTGTAAAGAACCATGGCAGAAACAAAGCCAGGGATATAACCAACAACAGCTAATAAAAAAGCCTCCTGTAGGATGACATTTAATAAATAGTTTTGGGTGTAACCTATAGCTTTAAGAGTAGCATATTCTGATAAATGATCTGTTACTTCTGTGTATAAAATCTGGTAAACAATTACAGTTCCCACAATAAAACCCATAATTGTTCCTAATGTAAAAATAAAACCAATTGCCGTACTAGTTGCCCAATAATTCCTTTCAAAGTCAACAAATTCCTGCTTGGTTAAAACATTAATATCCGTAGGTAAATAACTACGTAATTGTTGAGCCACTTGAGTGGCATCTGCGCCAGGTTTTAACTTAATTACACCAATATCAATTAAACCCTTTTGACGATTATTAAAAATCCGTAAAAAATTCACATCACTAGTAATTAAATTACCATCTGCACCAAAGGATGTTCCCAAAGTAAATAATCCAGCGACCTTAACTTTTCTTCTGCGGACTTCTGCTGTCACAATTTGTCCTTGATTAAAACTATCAGCAATCGGTCCATATTCTACCCTAGAAGAACGATCATATAAAATCACATCGGGAAGTTTTAATTGATTGAGATTTTCTTGTACTCCTGGTAAATCAAAGACATTAGTTTCAGGACTGATGCCAAAAATCAAGATACTTCTAGGGCGACCTGTAACGGGATTTCGCCAGCTTGTATAGTCCAAATAGATGGGATGCACTGATTGAACTGTAGGCAAATCTAACGCCTTATATAAACGGCGTTGGGAAAAGGTTTTCATGGATAATACAGCATTAGATTGATTGTTAATTAAAATTACATCACCTATTAAACTGCTGTGCATTCTCACGTTACTGTAATAGAGTGCATCCCGGAAACCCAGTTGCATGAACATTAAAATATCAGCAAAGGCAATACCTGACAAAGCTACTGCGAGGCGAGTCTTTTCTCTTGTCAGTTGTAGCCAAGATAAAGGTATTTTTCCGTTCATTTTCTACCCTTTGTTATCTGAATATAAATTAAACAAATTAAGTAGTTAAACATCAATTTTTCTAATCCTCATCAATTTCCACCGTAACTTTAGCATTGGTTAGACCAGAAACTTGCTTAGTAAATTGTGGAGCGAGGGCAATTTTCACCTCTATAACTCTGGCATCAACATCTGCGGCAGGATCGTTATTGAGAACATCTTTCTTACCAATTTTTCTACCAATTTCTGTAATTCTGCCTTTTAATTCACCATTAAATGCACCGTTATCACTGGTGATGGTGGCAGTTTGTCCTAAACGAACTTTGGCAATACTATCTTCAGGAACTTCGGCAACCACAAACATTTGATCTGTTTGTCCAATTTCTGCAATCCCATTTGTGCCCATCATTTCTCCTGATTTGGTGTGAATTTTTAAGATCTCACCGGCAGTAGGAGCTTTAACATAGCTTTGCTGAAGTTGGGCTTGAGCTTTTCTGATTAAGGCAATGGCGTTAGTAACTTGAGCTTGGGCGATTTGCACATTCAGGGGACTAACTACTAATATTCGGCTCACTCTTTCTCTTTCTTCGTCTATTTGTCTTTGCAAAGTGGTAATAGTTTTATTGCGGGTGGCGGTGGCTTCAATTAATTGCTGTTGTAGGGTGGCTATAGTTTTTATTTGATTGGCTCTAGCTTCGGAAACTTGTTGTTGGATAGTCTCTATTGCCCTTTTTAAACTAGCTTGACTTTCAATTAATTGTTGATTAGTTGTGATAGCACTTAGTCGGCGGCGATCGCGTTCCTGTTGAGAAATAGCTCCTTGTCCATATAAAAATTCATAGCGTCCATAATCTACTTGAGCATTTCGCTGTTCGGCTCTAATCCGTTCCATATTAGCTTTTAAAGAATTTCTTTGTCCCAATAGTTCTGCCTCTAGACGATTAACAGTCGCTTGCTGGGCAATTTTTTCACTGCTTAATTGGGCGGCAATTCTGGTAATAGTTGCTTGTTGCGCCTGTTGTTCTCCAAATAATTGGGCTTCTAAACGGGAAATAATGAATTTTTGAGCTTGAACATCTCTGGGAGAACCTGCGCGGACTTGGGCTAAATTGGCGCGAGATTCTAGCAATTTGGCTCTAGCTTCCTCCACTGCTGCCATACTGGTATCACGACTATCTAAAATAGCTACAACTTGGCCTTGTTGCACTTTTTGACCTTCTCTAACTAAAATTCGCTCTACTCGTGAACTACCTGATAATCCTGCGGGTGCAGAAAGTTTAATCACTTCTCCTCTAGGTTCTAACCTTCCTATGGCAGTAATAGTATTAGGAACTGGAGCAACGGAAATGGGAGAAGTAAGTTTTTTCAATTGTTCAATTCTGGCTGTAGCTAATACTCCCGCAGCGATGGCTACTGGTAAGGCTACAGCAATTCCTAACCACATTTTCGGTTGTTCTAGTGGTTTCTGTGAAGATTTTGGTTTTTCATTCACCCTTGACATGATATTTAACCTATTTATCGCAAATTGTGGTGATGAAACTAAAGGGGTTCGGAAGAAAGAATCAAGGACAAATATGATTATTTACAAGTAAAACTTCACACCCGATGATGATCCTTTCTATGCATAGGATGATTAATTACATTGGTCGCAGGTGATGGCAATGTATATCTATACCCTGATTCATTTCATTCTCAATTTATATCTTGGATTTTTCTGGTTGATAAAAATCAAAATTTATGACCATAATCATTTGTGAATTTGGTCAAAACCAACAGCAAGATATAAACAAATATTTTTAACTCCCATGATCAAGATTATCTGAGGAGAAATTGGGAGTTTTGTGTAGATGACTAAAAATTAAAAAAAACATCCGGTTAGTTGATTACTTTTTTGGGAATATAAAGTAAGCAGGTTTAGGTAATTTTACCTTTTGTATTCCATATTTCTGTTCTTCCAGTGGGTAATTAACAATTAGTTTGCTTTAAAAAAGTATCAGTGGTGATTTCTTAAGTTAAATTCTACAGTTATTGGTGATGAGAAAACGTAACACAATTTACAGATAAACAAGGAATACAATAAAGGTTTTTATTCCTACCCCGATTTCTCACTATGACGGATTATTTATTAATATGAGTTGACAATCATATTTTCCTAAATTATGCCAATTCTGGTAAATCAAATAAAACGGTAGTCATATAATTTTCTGCCCACTCTTGACCAAAAGCTTTTTCTAAAACTCGACGGGTTTTATCATTTTGCTGTTGTTTAGTACAGTAATTTTTCTGTCCAGCGATAATTTCCGGGACTTTTTCTGGTACAACTGAACTAGAGGCGATCGCTTGACCACAATGAATATCCAAAAAGTCTTTTACTCTTCCCAAAAATAAGCTTTCTTCTTCTAAAGAACTCGGACGAATAAACAAACAAAAATCAGAAAAGATATTTCCCCACTCTGGTAACTCACGGGATTGGGAAAAGTTAATTGTTGTTAACTGACTGAGTTGGAAATTATAACCTTCTGGTAAAATCCGTTCTAAGTTGACTGGAGAAAGGTCAACAATAGCAGCACTAATTTGACCTCTACCCCCAACTAAATCGCAACCAAACATAGGTATATCATATTCTGGACGGGGAAACATTACACAATGTAAAATATCTAACATATTTCCCACTCTTGCTAGTTCCAAGTGCATTTTGCGGAACTGGGTACTTTGATAACAGCGATTTTCAATAATCAATTTTTCCCCTTCTAGTCTACCTTCTACATATCCCAATTCTGCCGGTAAATCATAGGGTGATAAATCTAGATATTTATGCCAAACTCCCTCAATGGTATTAGCTAAATTACGAATGAGGGGGTGTTGTTGTTCACGTAGAGATAGGGTAGAAATGGAAGACATATTTTTTTGATTCATGGACTTTATTATCTGGTTTACCATTATAGCAGAAAGCAGGAGGTAAAACACCCTTGCTGTTTAGATTTTGGTTGTCTAGTTTCTACCTCACAGATATGCAATCTGCCGTATTGATCACATTTTGTTGTGTTTATCTTGGTAATCATAAAATTTACAACATAATTCTAATATATTATTGATTTTTGAGATTTTTTGTTAATTTATTTAAACAAGGATTAAATATTTTTACAGATGAATGATTGCTATAGCTGAATACTTACATCATATCAAGGCATTTTTGTATAATTCAGTTTAACTAAACATCCTCTAAGACCGTAGGTTGACGAATTTTTACATTTTTATAATACATACAACCCTTTTTCAATCGTTTCTGCACCTAGCTTAATTTCTATATAAAAAGGAACTTGTGATTCAATCATAAAACTAGAACGCAGGGTTTTTCTTCCTACTATTTTCTCATCTATCATTTCTCTTGATGC
>JBJTTJ010000048.1:0-6441 GCA_046080125.1 Cuspidothrix sp. | reverse complement strand
TGCATCTATTTCTGCAAAAATCTCCTTATCCAAAACCACATTGACACTATCTATATTTTCTTGTAATTGTGCCAAAGTTGTCGCACCAATAATTGTACTTTTGACAAACCAGCGACTTTTCACAAAGGCGATCGCTAATTGGGAAGGTGTAATATTATACCTTTTAGCAATCTCTACATAAGCTACCACAGCTTCTTGAACATTGGGTTTTAAATAACGTTGTCCAAAACCTGGAAATAGCGTTATTCTCGTATTTTCTAATTGTTGGTTTTCGATATACTTACCAGTCAAAAACCCAAAACCAAGAGGACTATAAGCCAATAAACCCACATCTGTATAACGAAAAACTTCAGCCAAACCTGATTCAAAATTACGATTGAGTAAATTGTAAGCATTTTGGGTTGTCAGAACTTTAGGTAATCCCAAATCATTAGCAATGCGAACAAACTCACTCACCCCCCAAGGAGTTTCATTACTTAAACCCAAATAACGAATCTTCCCAGCTTTAATCACATCAGCAAATGCCTGTAACTGTTCAGCAATAGGCACAGTTTCCCTTTCTAATTCTGGATTATAACTTGTCTGTCCAAATGTGGGAACATAACGATCAGGCCAATGAATTTGATACAAATCTATATAATCAGTTTGTAATCTCTGCAAACTATCATCTACAGCCTGTGTAATATTATCACGGTCAACTTTATTATTTCCACCCCTTAACCAAGAAAAAGGGCGGCCAGGACCTGCAATTTTTGTAGCAACTATCAGTTGATCTCGTTGCTGTTTCTTCAACCATTCACCAATATAAGCCTCAGTTTTTCCTTGGGTTTCACCACGAGGGGGGACGGGATACATTTCCGCCGTATCTAGGAAATTGACCCCTTGGGCAACAGCATAGTCAAGTTGCTCATGCGCTTCTTCAATACTATTTTGATGTCCATAGGTCATAGTTCCTAAGCAAATTTCTGAAACCTTGAGGTCACTTGCACCCAGTTGGTTGTATCTCATAATGTTTAAATGATTCTCCTCATTTGATTTTGCTACAAAAACTAAAAATATGGCTGTTGCCTCAAAATACACTAAATCTATTGATTTAATGGAGTTGATACCTGAAAGTGCATAATACCATACAAAATTTAGATATACAACCCTTTGTAACAATTAATTTAAAATTATAAAAAATGTATCCAGGAATACTCAAATTTTAATTTTTTTATGCCATGCTGCTATCTATTAAAGATTAACTACAGTAAATTGACCGAATTACCGTATTTACCTAAATAAGGTAATTTAGTTACTACTGTAGGCTTTCGTGTCATTACGAATACAAAACTAATCTAAATAGACCCGTTACAGGAAAGTTCTCCCTGGGAAGTTCCGTTCTTTTTTCTGTGATTTTTTGCTGAATCAAATTCTTTGTGTGTGGGGTTATCAAAATGAAAAAAATTGCTTGGAATTTATTGCTTACTTTGCCAATGTCTGTATTCCCGTTACTCTTAACAGCTAATACAAAAACTCTGGCCAGTGAAGTAGGAAAAGAAAATGAGACAATAGGCAAAGAGACTTTATCACCCATCAGCATAAGTATTCCCGACTCTGATAACGGTACTCAAATAATTGCCCAAACAGATCCTTCCTCTTCATCTAATGAGTCGCCACTTACATCTGTATCGCAGCTTTCAGATGTCCAACCAGGTGACTGGGCTTATGAGTCATTAAAATCCCTCATAGAACGTTATAAATGCTTAGTCGGTTCTGATACTAAATATCGTGGTAATCGGTCTTTGACTCGCTATGAATTTGCAGCAGGATTGAACGCTTGTTTAAATCAAGTCAATAAACTTATTGCCTCAACCACGTCTAATTTAGCTGTAAAAACAGATTTGGAAACCATACAGCGACTAAATGAAGAATTTAATACCGAACTTACTGTATTACGCGGAAGATTAGATGCAATAGAAGCACGAACCACAGAATTAGAAGCTAATCAATTTTCAACCACAACTAAGCTCCAAGGTCAAGTTCAGTTTGTATTGGGAGGAGTCTTAGCTGGTAATAACGTTGTCACCAAGAAACCCGCACCTCGTACCATCACCTTTCAAGATGCGGTTCAATTAGTCTTAAACACCAGTTTCACTGGTAAAGACCAACTGCGACTAGTCCTTTCAGGTGGAAATATTGAGTCCTTAGGACAACTTAGAACTGGGGTTCTTGGAACATTTGATGGTAGAACTGCCGATAATCGAGTCCCTAGCCTTCAACCCAATCAGATTCGTGTTGGTGGCATCCGTTATCGTTTTCCTATTGGTAAAAACACACAATTTAACGTTTTTGCTCAGTCAGATGGAGCTAATGAAATTGGTTTAAGTGGTCCAACCAACCCCTTTGAAGGCTCTTTCAGTAATGGGATAACACGATTTTCCCGACGGAATATGGTCTATAACTATGGAGATGCAGGTCCAGGAATCGCTATCCTCCATGATCTCAGCAAGCAGTGGCAATTAGGGGCATCATACAGTGCGCCTAATGGTGAGAATCCCACACCTAATAATGGCTTATTTACAGGTAGGTATGTCGCCTTTGGACAAGTAACATACTTTAGCCCCAAGAAAAATTTTCGAGTTGGCTTAAGTTACGCTAACACCTACAGTCCACCAAATGCGATAGGTCTAGGTGGCACCAATTTTGGACCTGCCGCTGGTAGTAACTTAGCAAACAGTACCGTAGCTGGTGCGGGAACTGTGGGAAATCTTTACGGATTGGGTGCATTATATAAACTTAGTCCAAAGATAACAGCTAATACTTATGTAGGCTATTCAGCCCATCGTTATTTAGGAAATGGAGATGGTCAAGCATGGAACTGGGGAGCAGGACTAACATTTCCCGACTTAGGGAAAAAAGGTAGCTTAGGAGCTATTTTTGTAGGTCGAGCGCCAACACTGACTTATCTGAGTAAAAATGTGGATTTGGGAGAAGGTAAAGGTCAAGCTGACAAGGATCTATCACTGCACGTTGAAGGATGGTATCAATATAAACTCACGAAGAATATTGAAGTTACACCCGGATTTATTTGGGTGACAGCACCAAATTCCGATGCTACTAATCCTGCTAGTGTAGTGGGTTGGCTACGTACCACCTTCAAATTTTAAAGCTTGTGAATCAATATTGATAGGATTTAAGGATTTACAATATTTTGTATTTAAATAAATTCCTTAATCCTGTCAATAAATGACAAGAAAAATTATGAACTACGAATTATGAATTATTACCAACAATTCCTTGAGAGGAACAGTTCCCCAAATTTATTAGTGTGGTCAATCTAAAATCCAAAATCCAAAATCTAAAATCCAATGACTAACCCAACTGAATTACTAAATTATCGCTATGGTAATGACAAATTTAATCCAGATATTCCCTGGAGTGACACCTTAGCAACTCTGTTATCCCATCGTTCAATTCGTGCTTATTTACCTGATGCTTTACCCCCAGGGACTATAGAAATTTTAATTGCTGCTGCTCAATCTGCTTCTACTTCCTCCAATCTGCAAACGTGGAGTGTAGTAGCCGTTGAAGATGCAAATCGTAAAGAAGAGTTATCAAAACTTACTAATAATCAAGCACATATTCGCCAAAGTCCTTTGTTTTTAGTATGGTTAGCAGACTTGGCCCGACTAACTCACATTGCTGAAAGTCACGGACTACCTCATGAAGGTTTAGATTATTTGGAAATGTTTTTGATGGCGGCCATAGATGCCGCCTTAGCAGCGCAAAATGCGGTGATAGCAGCAGAATCTCTGGGCTTAGGAACGGTGTATATCGGTGCATTGCGAAATAAACCAGAAGAAGTAGCCAAAATATTGAATTTACCAGCTCATGTAGTTGGTGTTTTTGGTTTGTGTGTAGGTTATGCAGATCCAATTGTTAAGGTAGCAATTAAACCACGCCTACCTCAGTCTGTAGTATTGCACAGGGAAACATATAATCTGACAGAACAAGAGCAAGGAATATCAGAATATAACCAAGTCATGACAAACTTTTACAATTCACAACATATCAACGTTCCTGGTGATTGGTCAGAACATTCTAGTAAAAGAGTAGCATCGGCTGAATCTTTATCTGGCCGGCACAAGTTAAAGGAAATTCTGAATAACTTGGGTTTTGAATTACGATAATTAACTTTTGTAACAGGCATATAAATCTCCAAAATTTGTTAAAGAAGTCTAAAGAATAATTTTATAGAATAAATCCTCATACATAAGTGGGGATTTTTCTATAAATAAATTTGACAAAATTTGACAAATTTATTCTCAGAAATGGTTGCAGTTTTTATTTATTTGTGCAACACTAGAATAAAGCTACGGTATTCCTACCGATTTACGGTTGATTATACCCAAAAAACACAGATTGGCACAACAAGCATATTGGTAGTAATGCCAGATGCTTGTTTACTAAAGCTTTTTGTCTACAGACACTCAAAGTAATAAAAGAGAGCGATTTCTGTGCATCTTATAAATTTTTCCAAGCCGGATCATCAATATATTGATTTTCTCAATATTTCGGCTAAGAGAAATGTTACACAAGTATTGCCTATTTTTATTTGACAGATGTACTCCAATAACCAGTGAAACAAAGGAAGAGGTTTCGATCATGACTAATAAAGTAAAAGGAATGCAATTAACTCTAGAAAAGCTACATAAGTCTTTCGGAAATAAAACTGTTTTGAAAGAAATTAATCTGGAAATTCAGCCGGGAGAATTTGTGGCTATTGTTGGTCGTAGTGGCTGTGGTAAAAGTACAATGTTGCGTCTAGTAGCTGGGCTAGATGCTCCCAGTGATGGTAATGTTTTGTTAGACGGCACATATAGTGATAAACCTATTAATCCAGCAGTCCGCATGATGTTTCAAGATGCCCGTTTGTTACCTTGGCAACGAGTTCTGGCAAATGTAGAGTTAGGTTTAATAGGTGCTAATTCTAAGGTTTATGCCAAGCAAACGGCTTTACAGGTGCTGCGTGCAGTAGGATTAGAAGACCGCGCCTATGAATGGCCTTCGGTCCTTTCTGGTGGACAACGGCAACGGGTAGCTTTAGCAAGAGCCTTGGCCAGTAAACCTTCCTTATTACTACTAGATGAACCTTTGGGGGCATTAGATGCCCTGACTAGGATTGAAATGCAGCAATTACTAGAAAGTTTGTGGCAGGAGCAAGGATTTACAGCATTGTTAATTACCCATGACGTAGAAGAGGCCGTCGTATTAGCAGACAGAGTAATTTTGATTGAAAATGGTCGAATTAGTATGAATGTGGAAATTGATCTTCCCCGTCCACGGGCCAGAGGAGATGCAAAGTTTGCGAAGACTGTAGAAGGAATTCTAGATAGAGTAATGGGTAAACAAGAATCACCGTCAACAGAATTTGTATCTGGATCTGGATCTTCATCTTCTTATTTGTTGAGTTCTCTATCTGCATAAATGCCATTACTAGAAACTATTTGGAGCCAGAATTATGAGTATCGCCATAGAAAGTCTGCAAAAAGTTAAATTTGTACAGATAGGCGTTCAATTAGTCAACCTGTGGTGTTGTCTAGGCTATTCTTAGATTCTGAGATTATTTAGAGTTACTAGGTGATACTGGTGAAAAGTGAGAATGCCAATTTTTCTTAACTTCTCTTTCCTAATCTTAGGATTTAAACAATCTTGGTATCTGGTTGATAACTGATATTCTCTACATGAGTGAACAAGCTTTGCTGTCAGTTATTTGAGATTTTTTCACACCCTGTTGAGGTAGATTATTTTTCCTACCTCACTTTCTTAAGCATTTAACGAAACTTAAAAATTTTCAGATAATAAGGAGAAATTGAACAATGCTGAATTGGGAAAGTAAATTCAAATCATGGAAAAACAAACAGATTACTCGTCGCTCTGTTTTATCCACCTTTGGCTATACCTGTGTCTTATCTGCTGCATTATTCACTTGGAATACACCCCAAAATAGCGCTCAACAACAAGCAATTTCATCTACTGGTAGTACAACTAATACAAATAGTAAGCTAATTGCTAATAATGATAAAAAGGAAGTGCTTGCTAAAAAGTAGTATTTTGTAGTGGTTTTATTCCTCTTAGATTTTTGCAATCAAGTAAATAGGGATAAAACTTAACTTAATTTTCGACAAAACTATATAACTTGAATGAATTTGATTTTTGATCATGCCAACACTGACTTTAACTAATTTTCAAATTACTCCTCTTGATGCTCCATTAGGAGCGGTTGTAACTGGATTAGATGCTAGAAAATCTCTTGCACCAGAAGCAATTTTACAACTTAAACAAGCATTACGTGATTATCATATTCTCATTTTCAAAAATCAACATCTTAATGATGAGCAATTTTTGAACTTTAGTTTTAACTTTGGTTCATTGTTTGTACCACCAGATGATGTTCCC
>JBJTTJ010000047.1:0-5498 GCA_046080125.1 Cuspidothrix sp. | reverse complement strand
AAAAATTAAATATGCGTTTCCTGGAACCCTTGTAGAGACGTTCCATTGAACGTCCCTACATTCTTTTCACCAGATGTCTAAATGTATTCCTATGGGAAGCTAGGCTGACAAAAATCTAACAAAATCCCTATATATTGGGGTTGTACTGTTGCAGAAAGTGAGGTTTTTTATTTTTTGAGTTTGATCTTTTTAGGGCGATCGCGTCACAATAAAAATTAGAAACCCTTGTAACTTATCTTCACAATGTCCATTTTGCAGTTAACTCCTACCCTTGCCAATCCCCAGATTACCATCAGAGATAAATGGGGATATGATTATGATTTAGTGATTGTTGGTGGTGGTATAGTCGGTCTAACTTTGGCCGCAGCATTAAAAGACTCTGGTGTAAATATTCTTTTAATTGAAGCTAAAGCAACATCGGCCGCAGTGGCTAAAGGTCAAGCCTATGCTGTACATATGTTATCAGCGCGGATTTTTCAAGGAATTGGCATTTGGGACAAGATGCTCCCAAATATTGAAAAATATAACCAAGTTTGTTTGTCTGATGCCGATTATCCTGATGTGGTAAAATTCCAAACTAGCGATTTAGGAACACCGGAATTAGGTTATGTTGCAGAACATTATGCACTGCTAGAACCTTTACAGGAATTTGTTCATAACTGCGCCAATGTTACATATCTTTGTCCGGCGGAAGTGATCAAGACTGAAAATCAGTTGGATACAGTTAAAATTACGATTAAAATTGACGAAACCATTCAAGAAATTCGCAGCAAATTATTAGTAGCTGCCGATGGTTCAAAGTCACCAATTCGGGAAGCTGCGGGGATTAAAACCAAAGGCTGGAAATATTGGCAATCTTGTATTGTGGCTTTTGTAAAACCAGAAAAACCCCACAGTAATACCGCCTATGAGAAGTTTTGGACTAGTGGACCATTTGCCATTCTACCTTTACCGGGAAATCGTTGTCGTATTGTTTGGACAGCACCCCATGAAGAAGCAAAAGCCTTGTGTGCTTTGAATGATGAGGAATTTTTAGGGGAACTGAGTAAACGCTATGGTCAACATGGGGGGAAATTAGAATTATTGGGAGAGAGATTTATTTTTCAGGTACAATTAATGCAGAGCGATCGCTATGTTTTGCCCCATTTAGCTTTAATTGGTGATGCAGCCCATAACTGTCATCCTGTTGGCGGTCAAGGTTTAAATCTGGGTATTCGTGATGCAGCTGCCTTAGCGGAAATTATCCAAACAGCAGCTAAAAATCGCCAAGATATTGGCAATATCTCTATTCTGAAACAATATGAACAGTGGCGAAAAAAAGAAAATCTAGCAATTTTAGGTTTTACGGATTTATTAGATCGGGTTTTTTCTAATAGTTTGTTACCTGTGGTAATCATTCGTCGTTTAGGTTTATGGCTAATGCAGCGAGTTCCTATTTTCAAAATATTTTCCCTGAAATTAATGATTGGGTTAACAGGAAAAACTCCAGACTTAGCTAAATCATAAGGTGAATATATAGCAAGGCCAGTCCATATTATATTCACCGAAAAGCTATTTTTACCTGATTTGAAAGGACTTACACAAAACAGAACGAAAGTAGGGGTAATTCATGAATTACCCCCAGACCAGAATCATATCGCAGTTAGATCCCCGACTTCTAAAATCGGGGATCTTGTTGTTCATAACTCACTTAGGATTGCTATATTTTCATTTACATCTTCCGTAAGTCCTATTTAACAAGATATTTAACAATTTATTAATTTTTAAAAACATTTTTAATATTTTGTAATCAACACAATATTCAAACTTTAGAGTAAAATTTCTACATCGTGTATATCTTAAGTAAAGATAATGACTGAATCTGAGTTCAAAGATGAAAACCATGTCACGGCGGTGATTTCCCATCTAGTCAAACCGGGACGGGAAGAGGGATATGAAGAATGGATCAAAGGTATTATTCCTGTAGCCAAATCATTTGCGGGACACTTAGGAGTTAATATTATCCGTCCCCAGGTAGGAGTACGCCAGGATTATATTATTGTTCTTCACTTTAACAATAATGATAATCTACAAACTTGGTTAAATTCTAAGGTACGTAGTGAATGGATTGAACGAGTTAAACCCTTAATTCAAGAACAAGAAAACGTACAAGTTAACACAGGATTAGAAACCTGGTATGAATTACCCAAACGACCTCAAAAATCCCCGCCTAAGCGTTATAAAATGGTGCTGCTCACCTGGTTAGGTGTTTTCGTGACCTTAGTAACTGTGAAATTTATCATCAGTCCGTTGCTGATGGCTATGCATCTCCCTGAGTTACTAGCGACATTTATTATCGTTGGCATAGTGGTGTGGATACTTACATACCTTCTCATGCCTCAATTGACCAAATTATGCTACAAATGGCTTTATCCAACCCCTTAGTAACAGTTAAAAAATTTAGAGTAAATAAAGAGGCATTAAAACCTCTTTATTCTTCATCCGTAGAATAAAATACAAGCTTAGGTTAAAGCGCCAACGGTGCAGAAAAGGAATGTCTCCCTGGGGATCACGGTGTGTATCTTGGTTAACAAGAACATTAGTCGAAGTCATAGAAAAAGCAATAAGTATTACTTCGTCTCCTGCTTCGTAAGCGTTGAGGGTATGGAAGACGTAACAAGGGGGACATTCAAACCAGCGAATATTGCTATTGTCACCATGACGAGGCATTATACCAAAGCGACTGGGGCGATCGCTCTCAAACATCAACATCGCTTCTCCTCGCATCATCCCTTCAGGACTAAATGTTAGGGGTAAATCCATAAAAATGGT
Organism: Cuspidothrix sp.; assembly: GCA_046080125.1. GTDB lineage: Bacteria > Cyanobacteriota > Cyanobacteriia > Cyanobacteriales > Nostocaceae > Cuspidothrix. The sequence goes on along the minus strand of JBJTTJ010000047.1, from coordinate 2,687 downwards.
ATAGTTTTCCGTAATAGCGAAATCGTGCATCATTACCGCCGTTGGTATTTCTATAGGTACGGTTCGCAATAATTCACCCTGGGCAGAAACTATGCTTCTGCCTTTGATCAGGGCAATAAATTCTGAGTCAATGTTCAAAAGTTATAGATCTAGTTTCTATAACTGAATACCTACAAATCTCCTAATCATAAATTTAAACAATGGAAACAGAATCACAAATGTCTAATATTGATCATGATATTTTTAGCGATTTTAGTGCGGTGATGATTCCTCAAGCACCTGCGGGATTCAAATCAGGTTTTATTGGGATTATTGGCCGTCCTAATGTGGGTAAATCTACTTTAATGAATGAATTAGTAGGGCAAAAAATCGCCATTATCTCCCCAGTCGCCCAAACTACTCGTAATCGCTTAAGAGGTATTTTAACCACAGAAACAGCCCAATTAATTTTTGTAGATACGCCGGGTATTCATAAACCCCATCATCAATTAGGAGAAGTGCTGGTCAAAAATGCGAAAATTGCCATTGAATCAGTAGATGTAATATTATTTGTGGTTGATGGTACAGTTCCTTGTGGTGGGGGCGATCGCTATATTGCTGAATTACTAATTAATAGTGAAACACCTGTAATCTTAGGTATTAATAAAATTGATCAACAACCGGAAGATGCTCAAAAAATAGATGAAACTTATCTGCAATTAGCTAATAGCTATCAATGGCAAACTATGAAATTTTCTGCTAAAAGCGGTACAAATCTATTACAACTCCAAAACCTATTAATCAATCATCTCCAACCAGGTCCATTTTACTATCCACCAGATTTAGTCACAGATCAACCAGAAAGATTTATCATGGGGGAATTAATCAGAGAACAGATCTTATTATTAACCCGTGAAGAAGTTCCTCATTCCGTAGCGATCGCTATTGATTTAGTTGAAGAAACACCTAAAATTACCCGTGTTCTGGCCACAATTCACGTTGAAAGAGATTCACAAAAAGGAATTCTCATTGGTAAAGGTGGAACAATGCTAAAATCTGTTGGTAGCGCGGCTAGAGAACAAATTCAAAAACTCATCGCCGGTAAAGTTTATTTGGAATTATTTGTTAAAGTCCAACCAAAATGGCGACAATCACGACTAAGATTAGCAGAACTCGGTTATCGTGTGGAAAAGTAAAGAATGTACACCAAATTTCAGATTAAGCAGTTAGGAGTGGTTTCAAGCCTTTTTTGATACCGTATTATTAAAAAAAGTAAACGCACCTTGCCAAAAAAGCCAAAGTGCGATCGCAAATTACATCAATTAATTGTACGGATTTAGCACTGCTAAACCCCCACTTTTCTATCATTAAACATCAATCTCACTCAACTCACGAGTGATATGATCAAAAGGTTCATCCACAAAGGCAGTATTAGCAATACCAGCCGCAGCTACCTGTTCCTTAACAATACCTTTCATAATTTGGACACCTTGTACAGTTGAACCAATAGGCACACCCAAGGAATTGTAAGTTTCCCGGAGTCCTTGTAATACACGTTCATCAAGCACATTCATATTACCCGCAACTATGGCATAGGTAGCATAGCGGAGATAATAATCCATATCCCGTAAACAAGCCGCAAAGCGCCGAGTTGTATAAGCATTACCACCAGGACGAATCAATTCTGGTAATTCTTCAAACAACTTTGCCCCAGCTTGTTTCACTATTGCGGCAGCATTGGAATTAATTGCTGCGGCCGCTTGAACTCTAGCCGTACCACTATCAAAATAAGATTTGAGGCTATCAATAGCATTGCGGTCAAAATAACGTCCGGTTACGTCATAATTCTTAATTAAAGTTGCAACTGCATCACGCATTCTTGTTTCTCCCAATCATTTAGCTATTTATGGTTTGATATTAATTTGGTTGCTACTAAAGCACCCACAAAATTCCGTGCCAACTCACATAAAATAGTTACCGGCACAAAACTATCTATCTGCTATTTAAGGATTTTATGCCAAAGTTGACCCCCGATCATGAATTTTCTGATTTGAGGCAGATTAAGAAAAAAAGGTTAACATAACCTGTAATTCGGATAGCCTGTAACAAACATAACAAAATTATGTCAAGTTAACTATTTACGATATTTCAGGTGGTGTGTGATAACTTGGTTAAGGTAACATTATGAGAGTGCTTGGGCAAACTCTGGGTTTATACTAGACAATTAGCTATAGAAGGAGTACAGTAAACATGGCAACCCCAAAAGAAGTCCTGAAAAAGATTCAAGACGAAAAAATTCAGATGATTGATCTGAAATTCATTGATACACTGGGAACTTGGCAGCATTTGACTATGTACCAAGACCAAATTGATGAAAGTTCATTCTCTGACGGTGTTCCCTTCGACGGTTCTAGTATTCGCGGTTGGAAGGGTATCGAAGAATCTGATATGACAATGGTACTTGATCCTAACACGGCTTGGATCGATCCCTTCATGAAAGAGCCAACTCTAAGTATCATTTGTAGTATTAAAGAACCCCGCACAGGTCAGTGGTATAACCGTTGTCCTCGTGTTATTGCCCAAAAAGCCATAGACTACTTAGCTTCCACCGGACTTGGTGATACAGCTTTCTTTGGTCCTGAAGCGGAATTTTTCATTTTTGATGATGTCCGTTACGACCAAACCACCAACTCAGGTTACTATTATGT
>JBJTTJ010000046.1:0-9198 GCA_046080125.1 Cuspidothrix sp. | reverse complement strand
CTTTGATGATATTCATGAATTACTAAAAGTCCCGCATATTCTCCTTGAGAACCTGCATTTGGTTGTAAGGAAATTCCCGCAAAACCTGTAATTTCTCCTAACCATGTTTCTAGTTGCTGAAATAATATTTGATAACCTCTAGTTTGGTTAATTGGTGCGAAAGGATGTATCTTTCCAAATTCTGGCCAGGTTACGGGAATCATTTCCGATGTAGCGTTTAATTTCATAGTACATGAACCCAAGGGAATCATAGAAGTTGTTAATGATAAGTCCTTGGTTTCTAGTTGATGTATATATCTCAATAATTCCGTTTCTGAGTGGTATTTATTAAATACTGGATGGGTAAGATATTGACTTTCACGAGGTAATGGATAATTGGTAAAAGAAGTAAGTTCTTCTACACTAAAAGGTAAATTATCTGTACCTGCGAAAATTTGTAATAAATCAATTACATCTGTTTCCGTTGTGGTTTCATCTAAGGAAATTCCTACATGAGAATTATCAAAAATTCGTAAGTTGATATTTCTCGCATCCGCAGCTTCTAAAATTGCCTGTAAACTGGTATTTCCTAAATCAATTTTTAGGGTATCAAAAAAGTATTGATTGCTGATTTTATAACCTAACTTTTGTAAACCTGCGGCTAAAGTTGCGGTAAGTTTATGAATAGTTTCCGCAATTCCCCTTAAACCATTGGGTCCATGATACACTGCATACATACTCGCCATCACTGCTAGTAATACCTGCGCTGTACAAATATTACTGGTGGCTTTATCTCTGCGGATATGCTGTTCACGGGTTTGCAAAGCTAAACGGTAGGCAGATTTTCCATGAACATCTTTTGATACACCAACAATGCGCCCTGGAACTAAGCGTTTATACTCTTCCTTGGTGGCAAAATAAGCAGCGTGTGGTCCCCCAAAACCCAGGGGAATACCGAAGCGTTGGGTACTTCCTACGGCAATATCAGCCCCTAATTCACCGGGAGGTGTGAGTAATGTTAAACTTAGAGGATCTGCTGCTATTGTCACCAATGCACCCTGAGCATGAGACTTTTCTATAAAGTTGCGGTAGTCGTAAATTGTACCATCAGTTGCGGGATATTGCAGAACTGCACCAAAGATAGTTTCGGTAAAATCAAAGGTTTGATGATCACCGATAATGATGTTTATACCCCAAGGTTTGGCGCGTGTTTGCAATACATCAATGGTTTGAGGATGACATTCACTGGATACAAAGTAATTATGAGATTTGTTCTTGCACACACTATAACTCATACTCATTGCTTCTGCGGCTGCTGTGGCTTCATCTAGTAAAGATGCGTTAGCAATTTCTAAACCTGTTAAATCAATAATCATGGTTTGGAAATTTAACAATGCTTCCAAACGCCCTTGGGCAATTTCTGGCTGATAAGGGGTGTATGCTGTGTACCAACCGGGATTTTCTAAGATGTTGCGTTGAATGACCGCCGGGGTGATACAATCATAATAGCCCGTGCCGATAAATGAGCGATAAACCTGATTTTTATCACCTATTTGCTTCAATTTGGCCAATGCTGCAAATTCGCTTTGTGCTGCTGGTAATTTTAGCTTCCGATTAAAGCGAATTGTTTCGGGTACTGTTTTATCAATCAAGTCATCAATATTAGCAAGTCCTAACACTGCCAGCATTTGCTGAGTATGGTCAGAGTTTGCTCCAATGTGTCTTTCGGCAAAGGTGCTAAGTTTTTGACTGTTGTTAGCCGAAATTTGAGGACGTGGGGGATTAGCTACCACAAATTGTTCTCCAAATGATATAGTTTAATATATTGTAATGATTATTGCCCATAAAAATAAGCTGTTGGACATTTAACCTGCACAGGACTTACGCAAAAGGGAACGAAAGTGGGGGTAATTCATGAATTACCCCTACGCAAGAATAAGGTTTATGATTTTATCGGACAAACTTTACAGCTTTGGAGAAAATAATTTCCCCAACCGCTGTGATGCTGTTGGGGATTAAGCTGAAGATTTTCTACTGCATTCGGTTATCTTATTTAGTCCCAATCAGGAATCATAGTACCATCTTCGCCACCAATACCGATCCCTGTGTTATATATATCGGCATCAGTAATATTAATATTATCCATGGATGCCTGATAGACATTAGAATCATGAACGGTGGCATGAGCAAGGTTTGCACTGTTGAGATTAGCTTTTTTGAAATTGACATTGGTGACAAAGGCTGATGTTAAATTAGCACCCGCTAAATTTGCCCCAGTCAAGTCAGCGCCTTCTAGGTTAGCACTTGTCAGGTTTGCACCTTGAAGATTTGCACCTCGCAAGTCAGCACCAATTAAATGAACGCCACTGAGGTTAACACCTGATAGATTACACTGGATACATTCTCCGGTGGATAAAAGCTTCTGTAAATCTTTTTGGTTTCCTGCTTTCACTGAATTAGCTAGAAACAGGGGAGTTATTAAGGCCACGGCGGCTAAAAGTCTAAGTTTCATAATCTTTCCTCCTTATAATGGAGTTATGTCCGTTCTTTTCCTCACAATCTTATTATGTCACTAATTGACTAAAAAATGTTGATTACAATCACAAAATTGATATTTTTTTTATAAATTAAGTAATAGACATCTGGTGGTAATGAAATATGCATAACCATCAAACCCTTGGTAGTGACAATTCATAAATTGTCCCTACATCTTTTTCACTAGGAATCTAATGTGAATAGAAACCGGAGATATAATTAGGAATTTATAAGCAGCTACTATTGCATGAAATCCCATGAACATACAGCACTTTCTACCTCTATCTAATACAGGTTATAAGCTGTTATGCAGCTTGATGTAATAATTATGTTGTAGATTTTTGTACTTAACCTTTAGGCAAAGTGCTGTATATGATATATAATCTCTGAATAATATCCGCAATCTTATATCAGCAGTTTTATGCTACCAGCAATTTCCCTGATAATTACAGCCTATAACCGCGAACGCTATCTAAGTGCAGCTATTGAAAGCATTTTAAGTCAGACTAGAGGTGATTTTGAACTTCTAATTTGGGATGATGGTTCAACGGATAGTTCCCCAGAAATAGCTCATCAGTATGCAAAGCAAGATAATAGAGTGCGGGTAATAGTTGCTGAACATTTAGGGCAAACATTAGCTTTAAAATCAGCAATTAGCAATACTACATCCCCTTATATTGGTTGGGTGGATAGTGATGACTTATTAGCACCAACAGCACTGAAAGAAACAGCGTCAGTTTTAGATCAAAAACCAGATATCGGTTGGGTTTATACGGATTATTTAGACATTGATGAAAATGACACAATTCTTAGCTATGGTTATCGTTGTCTTGTTCCCTATAGCCGAGAAGAACTGTTAAATAAGTTTATGACATTTCAATTCCGGCTAATACGTCGGGAAATATTTGACTTGGTAGGTGGACTTGATGAATCCTCAGAAGTACAAGATTATGATTTATGTATGCGACTTTCCGAAGTTGCTAAAGTTGAGCATATTTTTAGACCTCTTTACTATTATCGTACCCATCCAAATAGCCTTTCTTGGCAACGGAGTTACCAACAAATCAAACATTCCTACAAAGCTATAGTTAAAGCCCAAAAACGTCGAAAATCTGGTAAAATTGCTGCTGTAACTTGTCTGAGTTTATTGATAGGACTATTTCCCAATTTCGCCCAAGCACAATCTGTAACACTTACTAATGATGGTACAGGCACATTTATTAATAATCAAGGCAATACTATTAATATTAGTGGTGGTACTGTCAGTGATGATAATGCCAATTTATTTCATAGTTTTGCACAATTTGGACTAGATGCCAATCAAACAGCTAATTTTTTGGCTAACCCCCAAATTCAAAATATTTTAGGTAGAGTCACAGGTGGTGATACCTCTGTAATTAATGGTTTAATTCAAGTCACTGGGACTAATGCCAATTTATATTTAATTAACCCCGCAGGAATTATATTTGGTGCAAATGCTAGTTTAAATGTTCCTGCCTCTTTTACCGCAACTACAGCTAATGGAGTACAATTTGGTAATCAATGGTTAAATTCTATTGGCACAAATAATTATAGTCAGTTGCTAGGAAGTCCTACGGGTTTTGCTTTTTTAAATAATCAAAATGGCAGTATTTTTAATGCTGGCAACTTAGCCGTTAACCCAGGACAAAATTTAACTTTATTAGGTGGTACAGTTATTAATACGGGAACATTAACTTCTCCTGGTGGTAATATCAAAATTATGGCTGTTGCAGGTGATAAATTGGTGAGAATTACACCAGAAAATAGTTTATTAAGCATGGATTTACCTGTTGACAATACTATTTCTGCGGAAAATCAGCCATTTTCACCCTTATCTTTACCACAATTATTAACTGGAGGTAATATTCCCAGCGCGACCGGAGTAACCGTAGAAAATGGCGAAATTAAATTAACTAGTGCAAATACTGTTGTCCCCACTAATGCCGGAACTAATATTATCAATGGTAATATTTCCGTGGAAAGTACGACGAGTAATGGCGGTAGAGTTGAAATTTTAGGGGATAGAATAGCCCTATTTGATAGTAATATTAATGCTGTCGGTATCAATGGTGGAAAAATATTAATCGGTGGAGATTATCAAGGACAAGGTACAATTCCCAAAGCGACAAATACCTACACAAATTCCCATTCTCTTCTCAACGCCAATGGTATTAATGGTAACGGTGGCAATATCATAGTTTGGGCAGATGATACTACAAGATTTTTTGGTAAAATTACCAGCACAGGTATTAATGACGGTTTGGTTGAAACTTCTGGTAAAAACTTTTTAGATATCAATGGTGCTATTGTTAATGCAGGAAATTGGTTATTAGATCCTACCAATGTAGAAATCATTAATGATGCTACAGGAACTTTAACAGGTGACATTTTCGATCCTGGTGGTAATAGTAGTATAGCTCCCAGCACTATAGTTTCAGCCTTAGATAATGGTACAAACGTCACTATTACCACTGCTAGTGGTTCAGGTGGTAATGGTGATATTACCCTCAGAGATAGTATTTTTCAGTCACTCACAGAAACAGCACTGGGAAGTGGAACTGGATCACTAACTCTAACAGGGAGAAGATTTATTTTAAATCCCTATAATCCCTATGGTGCAAAAATTAATAGTATTAATATTAATGGTGCATTAACATTTAATCTTAATAAGATTGCACCGGAAATAACTGCACCTAACAGTTCAATTCAAGATGCCATTGATGCTATTGGTAGTGTAGGAGGAGGAACAACAATTAATCTGGGCGCTGGTACTTATATAGGCGGTACAATTAGCATTAATAAACTCTTAACTATCAATGGGGAAAACTCAATTAATACTATATTGGATGGTCAGAACAATAACTCCGTGTTTAATATCTCTAATTCTGAAATAGTTAATTTCAATAACTTGAAAATTACTAATGGTAAAACGAGTGGTAGCAATGGAGGTGCTATTAACAATACCTTTAGTTCATTAAATATTAATAATACTACCTTTAGTCATAATTCTGCTCCCTCCGGTGGTGGAATTTCCAATATTGGTGGTGTGTTAAATATTAGCAACAGTACCTTTAGTAATAATTCTGCTACTGCTGATGGTGGTGCTATCTATAACTCTGGTGGTACTGTAACTGTTAACAACAGCACTTTTAGCAATAATTCTGCTACTGCTAATGGTGGTGCTATCTATAATAGTCAATTCTCTCCTAGTACAAATTCTCTTATTGAATTTGGGGCGAGAAATACATTAACAATTAATAATAGTACGTTAAGCAAGAATTCGTCAGCAAATGGTGGAGGTGTTTACAATTCAAGTGGTGCAGACCTATTTCTCATTAATACTATTGTCGCAAATAATACAAGTCCCACAAGTCCTGATATTTTTGGTGGTGTGAGTACCTCAAGACCAGCACCAAGTTCAACTCTCACTACTAGTCAAAACAATTTAGTAAGTGATGGTACGGGGATGACAGGTATCAGTAATGGTATTGATGGTAATCAAGTTGGTACTGCTGCTGCACCCCTTGATGCTAAATTAGCGCCATTAGGAGATTATGGTGGTACAACTCAAACCATGGCCTTATTACCAGATAGTCCTGCTCTTAATGCTGGTAGTACCATTACAGATATTACTACAGATCAACGGGGTATTAGTCGTCCCCAAGGTGCAGCATCGGATATTGGTGCATTTGAAGCAGTTGGTTATACTCTTACACATCTAGCTGGTTCGGGACAAAGTGCGATTGTAAACACTAATTTTATTACGAATTTACAGGCCAAATTAACAGAAAATGGATTTAATCAACCAATTCCTAATGCAACCGTGACATTTAACTCTCCTGGTAGTGGTGCAAGTGCAATTTTCGCTGGCAGTAATAGCTTAATTACTGATATTAATGGTATTGTTTCTATCCCACTTCAAGCTAATGGTATTCAGGGAACTTATAATATTAGTGCTAATAGTGGAATTGCCACCTCCGTGACTTTTACTTTAACAAATAATCAAACATATCCTTCAGAAGTAGTGATTAAGGTCGAAAAACCAATCGCCATCTTTCCACCAATTGAGTCTATTACTGGTGATCCAGGAGAGGAAAAACTTATAGAAAGCACTGAGAAAAAATTCAACAATGAGTTTAAACAATACTTATCAATTCCAGAAGAAGCAAAAATTATATCCCTAAGTCAAACCCAAGAAATATTAACAAAGATTAATGATACTACTGGTGTAAAACCCGTGTTAATATATGTCAGTTTTGCACCAAAAACTACTAGGAATATAGATTCACAAATTCTCAAATCCGATGATGATAACTTAGAATTAATACTTGTTACTACCAAGGGTAAACCAATTCGCAAACTTATTAATATTACTCGTTCTCAAGTAAGACAAGTGGCTAGGGAACTTAAAAATACGGTTACAAATAGTTTAAAACCGAATGATTATAAACAGCCGGCTAAACAAATGTATGATTGGCTAATTAAACCGCTAGAATCGGAACTGCAAGAGAAGAAAATAGATAATTTAGTATTTATTATGGATGAGGGATTGCGATCGCTCCCCATCGCTGCCCTCTATGATGGAGAAAAACACATTATAGAAAAATACAGTGTTGGTTTAATGCCGAGTTTGAGTCTCAGCGATACTAAATATGTGGATATTAAAAAGGCGCAAGTTTTAGGTATGGGAGCATCCAAATTTACCAACCAAAACCCCCTACCAGCAGTACCAGTGGAACTATCAACTATCACCTCCCTGTTATGGACAGGAAAATCTTTTTTAAATGAAGGTTTCACCCTGAAAAATCTACAAAATCAAAGAAAAGAAAACCCTTACGGCATTATTCACTTAGCTACTCATGGTGAATTTAAAAATGGTTTACCAGGCAACTCCTATATTCAATTATGGGATACCCAATTACAATTAGATCAATTACGGAAATTGGGCTGGAATAATCCCCCAGTCGAGTTAGTAGTATTAAGTGCTTGCCGTACCGCTATAGGAGATACACAGGCAGAATTAGGTTTTGCCGGCTTTGCGGTTCAGGCTGGAGCAAAATCTGCATTGGCCAGTTTATGGTATGTTTCTGATGAAGGAACCCTCGGATTAATGACTGAGTTCTATAAACAGTTAAAAACAGCACCAATCAAAGCTGAAGCACTCAGACAAGCCCAGTTAGCAATGTTAAAAGGAGAAGTTCACATTCAAGATGATAAGTTAATTATTTCTCGCGGCGATGTCAATTTACCACCAACACTGAGGAGGGTTGGACGTAAAGATTTACAACATCCCTATTTCTGGTCTGCATTTACTATGATTGGTAATCCTTGGTAAAGCAAGTCACTCGATTTTGGATTTTGGATTTTGGATTTTGGATTGACGTTAGCGAAGCTTACCCAGCGTAGCGAGTATTTTTCCGTCCTCAAGGACGGGGTCTTGTACCAAATTTTTTTTCATCTAAAATCTAAAATTCCCGGTCAACCAAGGATGGTAACAATATCTGAATCACCTCCTGGAAAAGATAAGATAAATTTTATAGAGTCAAAAAATCAAACAATGTCTAACAACCGTTCTGGAATTTTTATTGGCGGTTTGATGCTAGGAGCAGCTATTGGTACTGTAGTCGGTTTAATAGTTGCCCCCCGCACAGGACGCGAAACCCGTAAACTGATTAAAAAATCAGCGAATGCTATCCCTGAACTGGCAGAAGATATTTCTACCAGCGTGCAAATACAGGCAGATCGTCTAGCTCATAGTACCCTGCAAACCTGGGATGAAACCGTAGATAGACTGCAAGAAGCGATCGCAGTCGGTATAGAAGCAACTCAACAAGAAAACCAAAACTTACATCAACAACATACTGTTAATATTAGTAACACAACACATAACTCAAACCCCCAGACTCCACAACCAGAACATTCATAAATGGCTTAACTGTGACTGATCCTTTATTTTGGCTGGGACTATCCCTCCTCTTAGTTGCTGCCAGTCTTACAGCCGTTTTGGTGGCAGCCATACCCGTTTTGCAGGAATTAGCCCGTGCTGCTCGCAGCGCCGAAAAATTCTTTGATACCCTTTCACGAGAGTTGCCACCAACTCTCAACGCTATCCGCAATACCAGTTTAGAAATCACAAATTTAAGCGATGATGTCAGTGAAAGTTTCAAAAGTGCCGGTCAAGTTGTCAAACAATTTGATCAAAGTCTAGATAGTGCCAAACAACAAGCAGAAAATATTCAAATCACCACCCGCAGTGTTTTTGTTGGGTTTAAAGCTGCATGGAAAACCTTAACCCGCAAAAAACACAATCGTAGAAATGTTGAACGTTTACCCACTAATGATCAACCATCAATTAAATTACGAGAACAGGATTAAAATATTAAAATTAACCAACTGCAAAACCTGTATATTGTCTCATCAATGGTTCATGAAAAGCTAACACAATATCTTCTTTTGGTACTCCTAATTTAACTAATTCATCTGCTATATCTATCTCAGTGCCATTGTATTGTATCCAAATCTTTTCCTTTTTAACATCAAGATGTAAAACACAACCATACATCGGTCGGCGATTTTTCCAACCTGTATAAACAACCTGATAATGATCTCTTTCTTGATCAAAAATCAGTTGAGTTTCTATTTCCTCATCTGATGGACTTCCCT
>JBJTTJ010000045.1:0-5670 GCA_046080125.1 Cuspidothrix sp. | reverse complement strand
AGAAGCAATTTTACAACTTAAACAAGCATTACGTGATTATCATATTCTCATTTTCAAAAATCAACATCTTAATGATGAGCAATTTTTGAACTTTAGTTTTAACTTTGGTTCATTGTTTGTACCACCAGATGATGTTCCCGTTCTTGCTTCTCAACCAGGAGTTACACCAGTTATAATTCCCGTTTCTAATGTTGATGGTGGTTACACAGGAACAGGTGAATTAGCTTTTCATTCTGATCACAAGTGGACACCATATCCTTCCAGCGGTTCTCTACTTTATGCTTTGGAAGTACCATCTGAAGGGGGAGATACTTCTTGGTTAAATCTCAATTTAGCTTATGAAAGTTTAGATAAATTCACCAAACAACGAATTGCAAACTTGCAGTTAATTACCTATAACCCATTTTTAAATAAACCAGGAGAACCTCGTAGAAAATACCGTGAAGATAAGACTATTCCTCTGATTAGTCCAGTATTCCCTCATCCATTGGTGAGAACACATCCAGAAAGTGGCAAGAAGATTTTATATTTAGACTACGCTACAGAGGTTGAAGTTGTTGGTTTAGAACCCAAACAGGGTAAAGAACTAATTGAACAGTTAAGAAATCATCTGCATCAACCTCAATTTTATTATCAACATAAATGGTCTGTCGGCGATATTGTTTACTGGGATAATCAGTCTACCTTACATTATCGTCAAGCTTTTGATCCTCATCAACGTCGAGTTTTAAAACGGATTAGTTTAGCAGGTAGTCGCCCCTTTTAGTTTTTTTAATCAAACAGTAATAAAACAATTGAAACTCAAATTTAGTGAGGAGACAAAATTATGAATTTTAACTTACCAAGACGCACAGTTTTACAGAAATTAGTTCAATATTCAGCATCGGCTTTAGCTTTAGTTTTTATTTCTACTCCCATTGCTAATAACATAGTTCAAGCCCAAAATACAAGTCCTGTTAATAAAGCAGGAATTAAAACAAAAGTAGTCCGACTTGCTTATCAAACTTCTGGTGATATTGTCAAGATTAAGGGAGTAGTAGATAAGCGTCTTGAACCTTTAGGTATCAAGGTAGAATGGTCTCCATTTCCTGCTGGTCCACAACTCATGGAAGCGATGAATGCTAACAAGGTTGATATTGGTTCTGTGGGAGAAACTCCACCAATTTTTGCTCAAGCTGCTGGCGCTCAATTGGCCTATATTGCTGGACGTAAACCTAGTAGCGGTGAAGGTAGTGCTATTGTTGTCCAGAACGATTCTCCTATTAAGACGGTTAAGGATCTTAAAGGTAAAAAAGTTGTTTTTCAAAAAGGATCAGCATCACATTATTTACTACTAAGGGCTTTGGCTGAAGCAGGTTTGAAATATAGTGATATTCAAGCAGTTAGTTTAACTCCAGCAGAAGCCCGTGATGCTTTTATTCAAAAGAAAATTGATGCTTGGGTAGCTTGGGACCCCTTTATAGCTGTAGTCCAAAAAACTGCTAATGCTCGTATTTTGAGAAATGCTTCCAGAATTGCTACTCAAGGCGGATTTTATATGGCTAGACGGAGTTTTGCTGTGGAAAATCCAGAAGTTGTGCGGATAGTTTTAGAAGAGGTAGATAAATTAGGAGAATGGGCAGAATCTAATCCTGACGAAGTTGTGAAAATTCTTGCACCTGAACTAAAACTTGATCCCGCACTTTTAACTGTGGTAGTTCGTAGACGCACCTTCCGGTTACGTCCAATTAACTCATCTCTTGTTGCTGAACAACAACGCATTGCGGATTTGTTTTATAAAGAAGGAGTTATTCCTAAACAAATTGCAATTAAAGAGTCGGTTTTAAGTTCTCAACAGTATGCGGCTATTACACCCCCAAGAATTAGTAAGAAATAACCTGTAGTTATTATAATTCTTACCTCGGCGGCTAAACCCCGCCCCTAATCATCCTGATCACCAGTTAATCATTATGAAAGTTTCTTCTCCTGGTTTTTCATCTCCTGATTTTTCATCAAAGTATACAATGAGAAAAAATAAGTTCCCTTTGAAGTTCATCAAAAATCCCTATTTTCAATCATTCATTCCTTGGCTTGTACCCATAACAATAATTATATTCTGGCAATTCTTGTCTTCTATTGGGGTTATTCCCATTAGAATATTACCAGCACCTTTAGCAGTTGTTAGTGCTGCTGTTAAATTAACTCAGACTGGTGAACTTTTCAGAAATATTGGTATTAGTGCCATCAGGGCAATATCTGGGTTTTTAGTTGGGGGAAGTATTGGTTTTAGTTTAGGTCTACTTAATGGTGTTTCTCCTATTGCGGAAAAGTTACTAGACACATCACTGCAAATGTTACGAAATATTCCTAACCTAGCATTAATTCCTCTGGTAATTTTATGGTTTGGTATTGGTGATGAAGCGAGATTATTTTTAGTATCTTTGGGTGTAATGTTTCCGATTTATTTAAACACTTTTCATGGGATTCGCAGTGTTGATCACGGATTGATTGAAATGGGTAAAATTTACGGTTTAAATACTTGGGGTTTATTCTGGCGAATTATTCTTCCAGGAGCAATGTCTTCGATTTTAGTGGGTGTGCGTTTTTCTTTAGGGATTATGTGGCTAACACTGATTGTGGCAGAAACAATTGCCGCTGATTCTGGTATCGGTTATATGGCAACAAATGCCAGAGAATTTATGCAAACTGATGTCGTGGTTTTGAGCATTTTAATCTATGCTATGTTTGGTAAGTTAGCTGATGTTGTAGCTAGAGCTTTGGAAAATTATTGGTTGCAATGGAATCCCAGTTACCTCAAGGGTTAATCCACTAAGTACTCGATAGGTTTGCAGTTAATTTTAGTAAAAGTATTGCTTTTTTCCACTTATTTGTGTAACACTCTAAGGTGTTGCCTAAATAATACGGTTTACCGATAGATTTAGTGTAATCTTTGTTTGAAAAATTTGGTTAAAAATTTTACCCTTAAATAAGAATTATGCAAGTTCTTTGGTTTATTCCCACACATGGTGATGGACGTTATCTAGGTACTGCTATAGGTGGAAGGTCAGTTAACTTTGATTATTGGCGACAAATTGCCCAAGGGGTTGATCAATTAGGGTTTACAGGGGCTTTATTACCCACAGGTCGCTCTTGTGAAGATGCCTGGATTTTAGCTTCTACTTTGGTAACATACACTAAAAAAATGCGGTTTTTAGTAGCAATCCGTCCGGGGTTGATGTCACCAGGAGTAGCGGCAAGAATGGCGGCGACTTTTGATAGAATTTCTGGGGGACGATTATTAATTAATGTCGTGACTGGTGGTGATCCTGTTGAATTAGCAGGTGATGGTTTGCATCTTAATCATGATGATCGCTATCAACTAACTGATGAATTTTTAACAGTTTGGCGACAAATAGCAGCAGGTGAAATTTCTAATTTTGAAGGTAATTATCTGAATATTAAAGAGGGGAAAATCCTATTTCCCAACCTTCAGAAACCTTATCCACCTTTGTGGTTTGGTGGTTCTTCTTCCATTGCCCAAGAAATTGCTGCCAAGCACGTTGATGTATATTTAACTTGGGGTGAACCACCTCAACAAGTAGCAGAAAAAATTGCTTCTGTAAAACGTTTGGCCGCAGCACAAGGACGAACATTAAGCTTTGGAATTCGTCTTCATGTCATTGTCAGAGAAACTGAAAGTCAAGCTTGGGATGCGGCTAATGATTTGATTCGTTATGTAGATGATGAGGCCATTAAAAAATCCCAACAAGCTTATTCTCGCATGGATTCTGTTGGACAAAACCGCATGAAGGAATTACATAATGGTAGCCGGGAGGCATTAGAAATTAGCCCGAATTTATGGGCAGGAATTGGTTTAGTACGCGGTGGTGCGGGAACTGCATTAGTAGGTGATCCCGATACTGTTGCTAGAAGAATGCAGGAATATACAGATTTAGGAATTGATACTTTTATTTTCTCTGGTTATCCCCATTTAGAAGAGGCTTATCGGGTAGCAGAATTACTTTTTCCTCGTTTACCTTTGGATAATTTACCAACATTAGAACCACAATTATTAAGTCCTTTTGGTGAGATTGTTGCTAACCGGGAATTTCCCCAGCAGCTTCAAGAACAACTTAGGGAAACAACAGTAGCCACTGTAGATTAGTTGAAAATTAATTAAATCAAGGGGTTTTTGTCAGATGGCTTATATTTTAGCAATTGCTGGTAGTCCTTCTCATCCTTCTAGAACCTATGGAATTTTAGAATATGCAACTCAAATTCTTTCTCAACAAGGTTTAGAAACAGATATTATTTCCGTACGGGATTTACCTGCGGAAGATTTAGTTTATGGACGTTACAATAGTCCAGCTTTAGAAAAACCAAAAGCACTACTAGAACGAGCTAGTGGGGTAATTATTGCTACGCCAATTTATAAAGCTGCATATACTGGGTTACTCAAATCTTTTTTAGATTTATTACCACAAAAAGCTTTAAATAGTAAGGTTTTATTACCGTTAGCTACTGGTGGTACAATCGCTCATTTATTATCAATAGAATATGCCTTAAAACCAGTTTTAGGTGAATTAGGTGCAAGGCATATTTTAAGTACAGTTTACGCAGTGGATAAGCAAATTCAAATTCAAGCTGATGGTAGTTTGCAATTGGATGAAGAAATTGATCAACGTCTCAAAGAAGTTTTAACAGAATTTATCCAAGCTGTTAATAAGTCTTAACGCGATGTCAAAGAATTAGCATATAGTAACTAAATGTATCTATGAATCAATACTCTGATTTGCCATCTGAACTATCTGATTTTCTTTATCATCGTTGTCCTCATTATCGAGATTTATTAAATTCAGAACATTTAGAATTTAATGCTTAACTGCAAAATTTTTTGCAACGAGCGCATTATATTTACAGCAGATTCCTTTGTTATGAAGCACATCATAGCCACCTCCCTGCTTGCGGGGAGGGGTTGGGGGTGGGGTAATATTGTACCTCATAACATCGGTAAGTGCTGTATGGTTTTAAACCTATGGTACTTCTTTAATTAGCAATAACAGTTTGCGGTTGATGTGGATTTTTGGCTAGGGTAATACCTAGCCTTTTTTGTTCATTTATTTTTCTAAGGGTAATTTGAGGTAGGACTACTATAAGCAGAAATTGCACTTTAAATTGAGACTTTAGACTTTAAAAAGCCCTTGAAAATTATTTAAACTCAGGACTTACGCAACTGGCACATTGGTACGGTGCATCAGATATCAAGAATCTGTTTATTTGCAGAACTTATGCACTTTGACGCACCCTACAACTAAAAAATTAAACTTGAGAGTGTAACAAAACATCAGAAAAAACCTTTGTTGTTAGACCCTCTAATCACCCAAAACTATAAAAATACTAGAAAAATTTCAAAGAGTCGAATCTTCCTAAAACAGTCATATCTTCAGCATCTAATTCTATAGGAATCCCACTACGAATTAATTCTGAAAAATTCTCATTAGGAACCATAATTGTCAATGCGTAAAGACGATTTTTACCAGTATTTCTAATTAAATGAGTCCCTGTAGGTGGAACTAACAAACTATCTCCAGCCTTGATATTTACCTTTTTACCATCACAAATTACAATTCCTTCTCCTTTGAGAATAAAAAACATTTCCACAGCCCATTCATGACGGTTTGGTGGTGTTTT
>JBJTTJ010000044.1:0-8739 GCA_046080125.1 Cuspidothrix sp. | reverse complement strand
CTTGTGGTAGTGGATGACGAAAATCGAGAAAATGAAGGCGATTTAATTTGCGCCGCCCAATTTGCCACCCCAGACATGATCAATTTCATGGCGGTGGAAGCCAGGGGGTTAATTTGTTTAGCCATGACAGGCGATCGCCTCGATGAACTAGACCTACCATTAATGGTCAGCAACCTCACCGATACTAACCAAACCGCCTTTACCGTCAGTATTGATGCTGGACCCCATTTAGGCGTTAGTACAGGTATTTCCGCCGAAGACCGCGCCCGGACTATCCAAGTCACTCTCAACCCAGCTACAAAACCCCAAGACCTGCGCCGTCCTGGACATATTTTCCCCTTGCGGGCTAGACAAGGCGGCGTACTCAAACGTGCCGGACATACAGAAGCAGCCGTAGACTTGTCCCGACTAGCTGGACTTTACCCCGCCGGGGTAATTTGTGAAATTCAAAACCCCGATGGTTCAATGGCACGCTTAAATCAGCTAATTAAATATGCTCAAGATCATCATCTCAAAATTATCAGCATTGCAGATTTAATCAGTTATCGTCTGCAAAACGATCGCCTAATCTATCGAGAAATCATTACCAAACTCCCCAGCCAATTTGGTCAGTTTAATGTTTATGGCTATCGTCACACCCTAGATAATAAAGATCACATCGCCATTGTCAAGGGAGATCCCGCCAATTTCCCAGACCAACCTGTAATGGTGCGGATGCACTCCGAATGTTTAACCGGTGATGCCTTAGGTTCTTTGCGTTGCGATTGTCGAATGCAGCTAGAAGCCGCATTAAAAATGATTGAAAGTGCTGGTCAAGGTGTCGTAGTTTACCTACGTCAAGAGGGACGGGGTATCGGCCTAATTAACAAACTCAAAGCCTACTCCTTACAGGATATGGGATTAGATACCGTAGAAGCCAATGAACGCTTAGGTTTTCCCGCCGATTTGCGCGATTATGGTATGGGAGCGCAAATTCTCATGGATTTAGGTATAAACAAAATTCGTCTCATTACCAATAATCCCCGTAAAATTGCTGGTGTTAAAGGTTATGGTTTAGAAGTAGTAGATCGTGTTCCCCTATTAATTGAATCTAATGATTTCAATTCCTATTATCTAGCTACTAAAGCGAAGAAACTGGGACATATGTTGTTGCAAACATATCTACTAACAGTAGCAATACATTTGGACAATGAACCAGAATCTATTACTGAACGCTATGAACGCTTAGAAAAATTGCGCCATCTAGCCAAAACTCACCATTTATTATTACAGGAAGAAGCCCGCCCATTAGGAATTGCTTTATTTGATCAACCATCTTTAACTGTACATTTGGGCTTTGATCAAGCTAATATTGCTGAAACTAACTGGTATCAACAAAAAGGCCATCCATACCTGCAAGCCATCTGTAATATTCTAGATGAAATCGCCACTTTACCCTATATTCAAAAAATGGAATTTCTGATTGCTACCGGTAGCGATCCTTTAACTAATTTGCAGGTGCAGTTAGATAGGCAAACTTTCCCCGATGGTGTATTACCTTCTGCATTAAAAGATCACTTACAAACTCAGCAAATTTACAGTTTTAGTAAGTAGGGTTTGGTGAATTTCTAAACATTGACAATAGCTTTAGTTTTATAACTAGAGCTACTAGAATAAAGCCAGGTCTCTAATTCGTGATCTTAAATTATCAACGACAAAAATTGAAATAGTTTCCGTCATTTTTGGGTTGACAGTTGTAGGGTGCGTCAGACTTCATAAATCCTGCAAATAAACAGATTTTTGGTATCTGACGCACCTTACCAATGTGCTAGTTGCGCAAGTCCTATAAGTATAGTTTTATCGCTGAAATTGTCAACTGAGGACAAACTCTTCCAACTGTTCCAGTTTTAACCAAATATTAGGTGTTGGTACTTTGCCAAATTTCACTAAAGCATAGTCACCCTTAATATCTACCACTTCTCCCTGACTATCAAATAAATAAGCGGGAAAGCGAGAATCACTAGCTTTAGCTTCTAGACTATTCTCCAACTTTTCGCGCACTGCCCGCACCATATTGCCTTTTTTAATAGCCATAACTTCCTCTCACTAATTATTGACCGATACAAAAAAGTTAGCTTTCTCTTCCTGCTTCATTCTAGAAGTTCAGAACTATCTAGTCTACAAGCTAACACGGTTAATCTAACCGCTTCTTTTTTTGGTTCTTATATTCATGATTTTATAGGAAAAACCCACCCCTAAGAATATTAGGAGTGAGTTGTTTGAATGTATTTTCCTCAGATATGGTTGTAGGAACGTGGCAAATTAGAACATACCCATACCACCCATACCACCCATACCACCCATACCACCCATACCACCCATACCGCCCATACCACCCATACCACCCATGCCAGCATCACCAGCAGGTGCTTTTTTCTCAGGCTTTTCGGCAATGATGGCTTCAGTGGTTAATACCATGCCAGCAATAGAAGCGGCATTTTGTAAGGCGGAACGAACTACTTTGGCGGGATCAATAATACCAGCCCCAATTAAGTCTTCAAATTCCCCTGTAGCAGCGTTGTAACCCACATTTAGGTCAGTTTCTCTCACTCTGGCGACAATGACAGCACCTTCTACCCCGGCGTTTTCTGCAATTTGACGTAGGGGTGCTTCTAAGGCTTTTTGGAGAATATCGGCGGCAATTTTTTCTTCACCTATAAGAGTGTTTTTAGCAGCTTCGATTTTGCTAGATAGATGAATCAAGGTTGTACCACCACCAGGAACAATTCCCTCTTCTACTGCTGCTTTGGTAGCGTTGAGTGCGTCTTCAATTCGCAGTTTTCTGTCTTTTAGTTCGGTTTCTGTGGCTGCACCAACTTTAATGACAGCAACACCACCGGCTAATTTAGCAATGCGCTCTTGCAGTTTTTCGGTATCATAATCGGAATCAGTTTCCGCCAACTGTTTACGAATTTGAGCAATGCGTTTTTGGATTTCTGGTTTTACAGAACTGCTGGCGACAATGGTGGTATTCTCCTTGTCAATGTTGATTTTTTGGGCTGTTCCCAACATTTCTAATGTGGCGGTATCTAAGCTGAGGCCAATTTCTTCGGAAATTAATTGTCCATCGCTGAGAATGGCAATATCTTCTAACATGGCTTTGCGGCGATCGCCAAAACTAGGAGCTTTAATGGCAGCTACATTCAATACCCCACGAGCTTTGTTCACAACCAGTGTTGCTAAAGCATCACCATCTACATCTTCAGCAATAATTAGTAAGGGTTGACCTAACCGGGCAACTTTTTCCAAGATGGGAACCAAGTCTTGGATGCTGCTGATTTTTTTATCGGTGATTAAGATGCGAGCATTTTCAAACTCTACTGTCATCCGGTCGTTGTTGGTGATGAAGTAGGGAGAAATATAACCTCTATCAACTTGCATCCCTTCAACTACTTCTAATTCAGTTGTCAAGGACTTAGACTCTTCGACAGTAATTACACCGTCTTTAGTTACTTTCTCCATGGCTAATGCCAGCATATTGCCAACTTCAGGATCATTACCAGCAGAAACTGTGGCAACTTGAGCGATGGCGCTTCCTTCTACGGGTTTAGCAATTTTGGCAATTTCTGCTACCAATGCCTCTACGGTTTTATCAATACCCCGTTTTAAAGCAATAGGATTTGTGCCAGCAGCTACATTCTTTAAACCTTCCTTAATCAGGGCTTGTGCTAAAACTGTGGCAGTAGTAGTTCCATCCCCAGCTATATCCTTGGTTTTTGATGCTACTTCTTGAATTAGTCTAGCACCAGTATTTTCTAAAGGGTCTTCTAATTCAATTTCTTTGGCTACAGTGATACCATCGTTGACAATTTGGGGAATACCAAATTTTTTCTCTAATAGAACGTTGCGACCTTTAGGACCTAAAGTGATTTTGACTGCATCCGCTAGGGCATTAATACCTTTTTCTAAAGCCCGCCGTGATTCTTCATCAAATGCAATAATTTTTGTCATGTTTGATTCCTCTATATACTTCCATTAGACAATTTAGCACTCACTCGCCAAGAGTGCTAACCCTTTTTTTGAATTTAGATCAATAATCAAAATCCCAAAATTGATTAGTATTAACAGTTGATAGTTATGTTTGACCATAAAACTAATGACAAACCTGGGAGCAGATGAACTTAGAAAACTCCCTTAAATCCCTTGGTATTGCTGACCCTAGCGGCACCGGCTGGTTAGCAGTAGTATTTACATTTCTATTAGCCTTAGCCGTTACCTGGCGTTTAATTCCCACAATTCGCAAATTCGCCTTGGAGGTGGGTTGGGCAGATCAACCCAACGCCCGTAGACTCAATCAAGAACCTTTACCCAATGCCGGAGGTTTGGCAATCTACGCCGGAGTAATTGCGGCTTTGGTCTTAGCTAGTCTCTTACGTCCTATTGAACTACAAGGGGTTTTAGCTCAGGTTTTAACCATTCTCCTGGGTGCTTCAATCTTGGTTTTGGTTGGCTTTATTGATGACCAATTTGGTTTACCGCCTTCTGTGCGACTTTGGGCGCAGGTAACAACAGCACTGTTACTGGTTGGCAATGGTATTAGCATTAAATTCGCTTTCGGTACACCCATTGATTCTCTTTTGTCAATGGGTTTAACCGTCCTGTGGGTGGTGGGAATCACTAATGCTATTAATCTCATGGATGGTATGGATGGTTTGGCGGGTGGGATCAGTTTCATTACGGCCATGAGTTTGTTAGCAGTTTCTGCCCAATTTGATAATCGCGCTGCGGCTACTTTAGTTTTGGCCGCTTTGGGCGGTGCTGCATTGGGCTTTTTACGCCACAATTTTCACCCCTCACGCATTATTATGGGTGATGCTGGAGCATACTTTTTTGGTTATGTACTAGGAGCAACCAGCATCTTAGGTAAACTCCAACAAAATACAGTTTATGCCCTGATCCCCACGGTTTTATTTTTGCTATTGCCAGTTATTGATACTACTCAAGTGTTTATCCGCCGATTGATGGCAGGAAAAAACCCTCTAAGTACACCAGGTAAAGACCATTTACACCACCGCTTGTTAGCATGGGGACTTTCTCAACGCCATGCGGCTTTTATTTTGTGGTTAATTACCCTGGGCTGTAATTTATTGGCGATGAAGGTCCAAGGTATGAGTTTACCCGTGATATTAGCTTCCGCCACAAGTATTATCTTGCTACTAGGCTTTACCGTTTGGCAAAGAATATTGAATAATCGCTGAACAGGCAGGAGGCAGGGGAGCAGGGGTGCAGTGGTTCGACTTCGCTCACCAACCGGGGAGCAGAGGAGCAGAGGAGCAGAGGAGCAGAGGAGAAGATTTTTCCAACAGTCAACAGTCAACTGTCACCCAATTACATCACCATACCGCCATCAACGTTAAAGACTTGACCTGTGATGTAGGCTGCTGCGGGATCTGATGCTAAAAAACGCACCATACCAGCAATGTCTTCTGGTTGGCCAAAACGCCCTAATGGAATATATTGTAGGATGCCTTCGGCTTTGATATCGCTGGTCATGTCGGTACTAATAAAACCAGGGGCAACTGCATTGACAGTGATACCACGGGAAGCAAATTCTTTGGCAACGGTTTTGGTAAAGCCGATTACACCTGCTTTAGCCGCGCTGTAGTTGGCTTGTCCTGGGTTGCCCATTTGTCCAGCGACGGAAGCGATATTAATAATCCTCCCGGATCGTTGTTTGAGCATAATTTTACTGACGGCTTTTGTACATAAAAATACTCCAGTCAAATTGAGGTCTATGACTGCTTGCCATTCTTCTAATTTCATTCTTAATAGGAGGGTGTCACGGGTAATACCTGCATTGTTGACTAAAATATCCACGCGCTGGAATTTTTCTAAGGTGGTATTTATCAGTGTATCTACTTGTGTTGATTGAGAAACATCTGCTTGCAGGGCAATAGCTTCTCCTCCTCTTGCTGTGATTTCTGCTACTACTTGATCTGCTGCGGTGCTAGAACTAGCGTAGTTAACTACTACTTTCGCACTTTGGGATGCTAGTTGTAAAGCGATCGCTCGCCCAATTCCTCGTGATGCACCTGTAACAATTGCGACTTGATCTTTTAATAAACTCATCGGATTTTTCCTCAATTTTGTGGAGATACCGCGCTAATTATCTTAGAATAATTTGGTGATCACATAACCTGAACAAAAGGGAAAATTATCTGCTCAACCTGGAATCTCGAATACGCTATAACTCTGAAAAAAGCAATCAAACTTAGATGTCTCTCTTCTAGGAATGTGTGAGGACAGCAAATATTAAAATAAAATAAAATTTATTATATTTTTATACATATTTGTGATATTTTCGCAAATGAAAAGTTTAATTAAAATTAATAGTTTAACTAAATGAATAAAAAAACCGTTTTTTATATTTTTTTGAGCTGTGCAACTCTTATATGTGTTGTAACAATTAGCCAATTATCAAATGCAAACTTAGCACAAGTTTTATCAGCCTTTATTCCTCCTGTTATAACTTATTTCTTTATTGAATCCTTTCAAAAAGATAAAGACAAGTTTCTCGCCTCTATAAGTGGAGATTCAAGCTCAGATATTGATAATTGCATCATCCTTTTGGTTGGGATCGCAGGTACTGGCAAAACTACTTTAGCTAAGAATTGGCAGTTTCCAAATGCTGACACATCAGTATCAACTCAAGACTGTCAAGCATATATCAAAGAAAAAGAAAGAGACCGTGATTTCAAAGTTACTTTCTTAGATTATAGAGGTCAAAATTTAGGAACATTAATAGATGGAGATTTTGCTGAAAAGTACAAAAATAATATATTTGCAATTATATTTTTGGTGGATTTAATACCTAGAGAAAATGAAATTGGAAATGTTTTTCAAAGTGAAGAACAGCAATTACAGTGGCTAGAAAGTGTTAATAAAGATGATATTTATGAGAAAATTTTACGTAGAATAAAAGCACATTTCTCATACTTGGGTGTTGCTGGAATACAAAGCATTTTTCAAAAGTTTAGTGGTAACAGTCTTAAATTAAGATATATTAGATTTTTAATAAACAAAGTTGATGTTATGGAAAAATTACAAGACCATGGTAATTTACCTGATAAATTCAGTCCCAATTATAAGGAGAAACTTAAACAGGAAAAGTATTTTGTAGAATATATTGAAACAATCCGAAAATTCTGTCGAGAGAGAGAGTACCCTATCACAAACTTTGAGACAGATTTTATAAGTCTTAATACAGGATATAACATTTACAATGTCTATCATGAGATAATCGAAGCACACAAAAAATGGCGTGAAAAGTATAAATGGATTGAAAAAGGAAATATACTCAAATCTTTAGATAAAATAGAGAAAAATTGAAGGCTTGTATATTATGAATAATTTTGACAGTGAAGAAGAAAATAAATCCACTAAGCCAAATCGAAAAAACAGTGAATCCTTGTATTTAGATGTTGATTATAATGTTGAATCTAACCAACCTATAAAGGAAGAAAGTGTAATTGGCCAATCTGTTAGACTTGGTGTAAAAACTATTAAATATAGAAGTAAGCAGATTTTTTTAATTTTTACTTTATCCTCATTAACAATAACTATGATTACCATATTATTGTTAACTAGCAATATACGCGGAGCTACAGTTTTTGTTAAAGTCATGACGCAAGATGGTAAATATATAAATAATGCTAAAATTACATTTCTAAATAAAGCAAGTCAACACTTATCAAAATATACTGACGAAAATGGAGATGTGGATATTGAACTTCCTAGTAATAGTAATACTGAAATTGTTATAAATAAAAAAGGATTCAATACTGTTATTTTGCCTATTGATACAAATAAATTTAAAAATAAAATTATTATACTTGATGAAGAGAAAACTCCAATTCCTACAAAACCTTTAGGTCAGAAACAGCTTCCACACAGGCAAAACCCATCTAAGTAAGTTTCAACCCTTTGATTTTTATTGAGTCCGCGCAGTCGAACCTTGTTTATGTAACCGCAAATTATATTCGCCAGCACCTGATATTTACCTCTTTATTTGCAACCAAGAAAATACTTCCTCAACTGTGATGATTAAATTCACACCTTCTAAAACTGGTAATCTATCTGTTCCAGTTAACAAATCTGGTAAGGTATTAGGGTGATAAACTAAAATTGAACGCTCATTTGGATCAAGCAACCATCCAAGTTTAGTACCATATTTGATACAATATAAAATGTTACCAGTTACCTTGGTCTGACTTTGGCTAGGTGAAAGGATTTCAATTACCCAAATCGGTGCAAAATTAATCCCACTGCTAATGATATCACCACTTTCATCTAATGGTATTTGATCAGTCGCAATCACCACAACATCGGGAACTACAGAACGATTTCCACAGTTACAGCGCATTTCTGGAAACGCTTCATAATCACTTGTTACTGTGTCAATAACTGCAATTAATTTCTTTTGTAATAAACTTTGTTTACCGCCACCCATCGGTTTTTGAATTATTTCTGAGTTAATATATTCCCAAGCTGGTGATTCATCAATAAAACTCAGCCTTAAAAATTCTTCTATGGGAATGATTTTTGCAACTGTTGTTGTCATCTAAACCTCCAGGAGACCCCCACCAAAACTGTACTCAGTTTGGTGATGGGAGGAATGGAGGGTTAATTGTGAAACGTCCCTTGAGTAATTTTGTGCGCCAGCACAAACAATGAAAGGGACAGTTGAGCAATTAACAAATC
>JBJTTJ010000043.1:0-4188 GCA_046080125.1 Cuspidothrix sp. | reverse complement strand
TGCTAGTGAGGACTTGAGTCCTCAAATGAGGAATAAATTCCTCACTACATTTGAATTATTCAGTCCGTTCTACCTATAATTATAGGAATAAGGTGCATCAGACAGTGTAAATCATGTAAATAACCAGATTGTTGATATCTGACGCACCCTATAACTGTGGTCTTTGCATTAAGTTTAAGTAGCACAGGCTTCTAGCCTGTGAACCTGCTCAAATAAAACTGTGAAATGAGCAGTGTTAATTAATTTGAATAGATAACAGGCAGGAGTCCTGTTCCACAATTCAAAGTTAAATTATATTAACTAAAAATCCCTTCCGCAAAAAGGGATAATCTATTGTTCCTTTAACTTGAATAGTTAATACAAGCAAGATGCTTGTGCTACTGTGACTTCAGGTTTTTTAATTGTACAGTTTAGCTGCACATCATCTTAATACTGTTAATAACCTGACTATATCTGGCGACACAGATTCCCACTATAATCTAATGATAGGACAAACTCAGGAAACTGTCAAGGGGTAGTGAAGAATAATCTTGAGAATATTGAGATAATGAAAATCCTGTACATCCTTACATCCTGGAAATCCTGATTCTGACAAATAAAATGATAAGTAAGTAGACGAGAATAAATCAAAGTAGATTAAGTAATCTAAAAAAATGAGCTGCTAGTGAGGACTTGAGTCCTCAAATGAGGAATAAATTCCTCACTACATTTGAGGAATAAATTCCTCACTACATTTGAATTATTCAGTCCGTTCTACTTATTGATTAATTTTCAAATATTAACTTTTAATTTAAAAGTCTAGCAATAATTATACCTAATTGGACGCTGATAATTCCTAAAATTGTACTACCAAAAAAATAACCAGCAGCAGCTGACCAATGACCACCTTGTAATAAAGCAACTGTATCTAGGCCAAAGGTAGAAAATGTTGTATATGCGCCTAAGAATCCTGTAGCAAAAATCAACTTAATTTCTGGGGTAATAATGGCTGTTTTTTGGATAGCTAAAGTTGCGAAAAAACCCATTGCTAAACAACCAGTGATATTAATAAAAAAAGTTCCATAGGGGAAACGGAAACCAAAACTGTTTATAAACCAAATAGTTAAGTAATAACGTGTTAAAGCACCTGCGATCGCCCCCAAACTAATGGCCAGGGGAACACGCGGAGTAGGATTTTGTGACATATTAACTATTAATTCCCAGAAAATATTATCCATAGAATAGCTTCATCCTGTTGAAATATATTAGAAGTTAATCATTAAAACATTAGCAAAATCAATCAATATTTAATGATTAAAAATACCAAAATTGCTCTCTATGGTTTATGCTGTGGTTAAGGTAGCGATTAGAACAAAAAGCGAGAAAAGAGTGAATTTGTCTACTTCATTGCAATTGATTGGGCGTTCTGTAGAATTTCAGCGTATTATTGATATACTGGCTCAAGATGGTGATTTATTAATTACTGGAGTACCTGGTAGTGGTAGACGTACTTTAGTCAGGGTTGCAGCAGAAGAAGTGAATACATCCATCTTAGAAATAGACTGTATTAGGGCGACAGAAGCAGAGAGATTTGTGCAACTTCTGGTAGAAACAGTTAGGCAAACCTGGGAAGCGGAGAAAATTCAAAACTGGGTGAATCAAAATACATCTGAGTTTTTTACTTTTAATAGTGAAAACCAATTAAAACTAATTCGTTCTTTAGACCAAAAACAACTATGGCGAGTCTTTGCTAAGTTATTAGAATTATTGGAAATCATGGCTGTTGACTTAAATCAACGCATATTGCTAATTTTACATAGTTTTCCTCATATTCGTTCTTGGGATCGTCAAGGTTTGTGGGAAAGCACATTTAGGCAAGAAGTTAAATCCTATCCTCATGTCAGTTATGTATTAATAGCAACTATCGCCGAATCTAGCCAACATACAGATAATACAAACTATCCCATAGAAACCATTCAGTTAGCACCCTTAGCGAAAGATGTTGTTGCCCTATGGGCTAGGGAAATTTTACACCATAAGGGACTGACTTTTGATTGTCATAGCCAAGGGTTACAACTGTTTTTAGAAGCTGTACAGGGACATATTGGTGATGGTATGGCGATAATTCGTCGTTTATCTGCATCTTGCTGTGCTAGGAATTTAATTACGGAAGAAGATGTACAACAAGCCATTAAAGGATTACTGAAAGATTTATCAATGACCTATGAATCCTTATTAATGTTATTACCAGCAAATCAAGTGCATTTACTAGAATCTTTAGCTATTGATCCTACTGATAAACCTCAAAGTAAGGAGTATATTCAAAAACATGGTCTTTCCCGAGGGGGGAGTCTCCAAGGTGCATTAACAGGTTTACAACATAAAGGTTTAATTTATAATGCCGAAAACGGTTATCGTTTAGCCATGCCCCTATTAGCCTTATGGTTGAAAGAAAGATTAAATTAAATGATTACTGTGGCAGTGTTTCGCCATCATCTAAAAAAATAGTAAGTTTTTCCTACCCTTGATATCAGCACAAAACCGCTAAAATAGTACGAAACAAGAAAACCCCTAAAATTTGGATATGACCACAGCTACACCTGTAAAAACTGAATATGAGGCGATTATTGGCCTAGAAACCCATTGTCAACTCAGTACCAATACTAAAATTTTCTCCAACAGTTCCACAGCTTTTGGTGCTGACCCAAATACGAATATTGACCCTGTGTGTATGGGTTTACCAGGGGTTTTACCTGTGCTGAACGCCAAAGTTTTAGAATATGCTGTGAAAACTGGTTTGGCGCTGAATTGTCAAATCGCTCGGTATAGTAAATTTGACCGCAAACAATATTTTTATCCTGATTTACCCAAAAATTACCAGATTTCCCAATATGATTTGCCCATAGCTGAACATGGTTGGATAGAAATTGAATTGGTAGATGATGTAGGAAACCCGACCCGCAAACGTATTGGTATTACTCGCTTGCATATGGAAGAGGATGCGGGTAAACTGGTACACGCAGGTAGCGAGAGACTGTCTGGTTCTACCTATTCCCTTGTGGATTATAACCGTGCTGGCGTTCCTTTGGTAGAAATTGTTTCTGAGCCGGATTTACGAACTGGACAAGAAGCTGCTGAATATGCCCAAGAACTGCGTCGGATTGTGCGTTATCTTGGTGTGAGTGATGGGAATATGCAAGAAGGTTCTCTGCGTTGCGATGTAAATATTTCCGTCCGTCCGGTAGGACAAGAGAAATTTGGCACTAAGGTAGAAATTAAGAATATGAACTCCTTTAGTGCGATTCAAAAAGCGATTGATTATGAAATTGAGCGTCAAATTGCTGCTATTGAAGCGGGAGAAAGGATAGTACAAGAAACGCGTCTATGGGAAGAAGGTTCACAACGCACCAGTAGTATGCGGGTAAAAGAAGGTTCTAGTGATTATCGTTACTTTCCCGAACCGGATTTAGCGCCGATTGAAGTTACCCAAATACAATTAGATTCATGGTCAAGGGAGTTACCTCGATTACCAGCCCAAAAACGTCATTATTATGAAACTGACTTGGGACTTTCTGCCTATGATACACGGGTATTAACTGAGGATAAACCTGTGGCAGACTATTTTGAAAGTGCGATCGCTCAAGGTGCAAATCCTAAATCCGCGGCTAACTGGATTACTCAAGACATCGCTGCTTATTTGAATAAACAAAAACTCACCGTCTCCGAAATTAAACTGACTCCTGCTAACCTTGCTGATGTTATTAATCGGATTGAAAATGGTAAAATCAGTAACGCTCAAGCTAAGGAAAAACTCGTAGATTTATTAAATGGAGTTTCTCCAGAAGAAGCTTTTGCAGGTCAAGAACTGATTTCAGATGCTGCCATTTTGGGGCCAATTATTGATGAAATCATCGCTGCTAACCCCCAACAAGTGGAAAAATACCGCCAGGGTAACACCAACCTCAAAGGTTTCTTTGTGGGACAAGTTCTGAAAAAAACCGACAAACGCGCAGAACCCAAACTCACTAATCAATTGGTGGAGGAGAAACTTAATAGTTCGGCCTAGGGTGACCGAAAATAATGGGATACAAGCCCCGTCCTTCTAGGACGGCTTTTCTTGATTTTTAATGTATTCTTTTAATATCTCTAGTGGCGCACCTCCTACAGAAATGGCAAAATAACTGGGACTCCATAATGCTTCTTTATGGG
>JBJTTJ010000042.1:0-28952 GCA_046080125.1 Cuspidothrix sp. | reverse complement strand
TGCCCATTAAGGCTTCACCGCTCAGTTTCAGTAAAACCCGTCGGTAATTCGTTCCCATGAAGTTCCGCTTTATCAAAAAAGTTGCAATTGCCTCCAATTTAAGATAACAGTAGAGTGACTATCTGTGTCTAGTTAGGTTCTCTCTGATTTTTAAGTTTTAGTTAGATTTTGATTGATCATTAATTTCCCATGCAAACTACTACAAACCCCTTCAATTCTACAAAAATCTGGCATTGGCAAGGTTTTTCTATTTGTTACCAAACTCAAGGAAATACGGGTCCTGCTATAATTCTCATACATGGATTCGGTGCTTCTTGGGGACACTGGCGCAAAAATATTCCTGCTTTGGCCTCAGACTGTCGAGTTTATGCTATTGATTTAATTGGTTTTGGCGGTTCAGCTAAACCCAAACCGGGAGAAACAATTACCTATACTATGGAAACCTGGGGACGACAAATAGCTGATTTCTGCCAAGAAGTAGTAGGTGAACCTGCCTTTTTAATCGGAAATTCTATTGGTTGTATTGTTGCTATGCAAGCGGCAATAATTAACCCAGATATGACATTAGGAATAGCTTTATTAAATTGTTCTTTACGGTTGTTACATGATCGTAAACGTCTAAATTTACCTTGGATAAAACGTTTTGGTACACCAATTTTACAGAACTTTTTAGGGATTAAATCTATAGGCAATTTCTTTTTCAGTCAGTTGGCGAAACCTCAAACAGTCAAAAAAATCCTCTTACAAGCATACAATAACCCGGCCACGGTGACAGATGAATTAATTGATATTTTAATGACACCAGCAAAAGATATCGGTGCGGCTGATGTTTTCTTGGCTTTTACTACTTATTCTAGTGGTCCTCTACCGGAAGATTTACTACCTATATTACCTTGTCCAGCAATTATTTTATGGGGGACAGCTGACCCTTGGGAACCTATTGATTTAGGTAGAGAGTTAGCCAATTTTCCCCGGGTACAAAAGTTTATTCCTCTAGAAAATGTCGGACATTGCCCTCAAGATGAAGCCCCTGAGTTAGTGAATCCAATTTTACTAGATTGGATCACTAATCATTCTTACGTAGGTGGGCTGTAAAAATTGTCCTTATGGCAAGGGAAGAGCTAAGAGACAAGCATCTCGACTATGCTCGATGACCGGGAGGAGATTAATTAATTTCTCTAAACCTTATGTGATTTATGGGATTGGGTCAGGAATTATAAAATAAACTATCCCAATCAGGAATTGCTTCTTTTTGAGCAAGTAATAATTGCTGTATACCTGGTTCGGAAAAATCTAAAAGTTGATTTAATTGCTGACGGGTAAAACTACCTGCTTCTGCTGTTCCCTGAATTTCAATAATTGCCAATTTTTGATTCATAACTATGTTAAAATCCACATCTGCGGCTACATCTTCTACATAGTTAAGATCCAAAAACGGTTCACCTTGTAATAAACCAACAGATACCGCGGCTATTTGTTCAATTAAAGGCGATCGCTTTAATACCCCTTGCTGTAATAATTGGCAAATAGCATGAGCTAAGGCCACAAAACCCCCTGTAATGGCCATCGTTCTTGTACCTGCATCAGCTTGTAATACGTCTGCATCTACAGTTAAAGTTAGTTCTCCCAATGCTTCAAAATCCAATGTAGCCCGTAAACTTCTACCTATTAAGCGTTGAATTTCTTGGGTTCTGCCAGATAATTTTATTAATTCTCTTTCCTGGCGTTTTTGAGTAGCTGAAGGCAACATTCTATACTCAGATGTTAACCATCCTTTACCACTGCCAGTTAAAAATTTAGGTACTCCCTCAGCCACACTGACAGTACAAAGAACTTGGGTATCACCACATCTAGCTAAAACCGAACCAGGAGCAAAGCGGGTAAAATTAGGAACAAAGCTATGGGGACGAAGTTCACAAGGTTTTCTACCGTCAGGACGCTGCCAAGTCATGGAATGTTGCCTCAAAATTTGTGCTGATTGCTTTATAGATTATCCTAAGGAGGTTAAGATATTTTGCTCTACCTGTTCTGGTGACTGATCACCATTAATTGTTAATAGGTGACGACGACGATCATAATATTCTAAAATCGGGACGGTGCGATGGTAAAATAATTCTACACGCCTATGAACAATTTCCGGTTGATCATCGGGAAGTAAACGCCCCAAAGAGCGACCAACCATAACGGTGGCGGAAACTTGTAGATAAATTGCCCAATTGAGATTTTGCCCTAACTCATCTAATAAAAAATCTAATTCTTCTGCTTGAAAAGCTGTACGTGGATAGCCTTCTAAAATCCAACCTTCATTAACATCGGGTTGTTTAAGGCGAAATTTAATAAATTCAATCATCATTTCATCGGGAACAAACTCTCCTTGTTCTAAATAAGGTTTAGCTTCTAGAACTAAATTATTTAATTCTCTAGAATTATTATTTTGATTATTGCCATATATAGCTGCTCGTAAGGTTTCGCCCGTAGAAACTAAAGGCACATTAAAAACTC
This sequence comes from Cuspidothrix sp., assembly GCA_046080125.1. Classification (GTDB taxonomy): domain Bacteria; phylum Cyanobacteriota; class Cyanobacteriia; order Cyanobacteriales; family Nostocaceae; genus Cuspidothrix. The sequence goes on along the minus strand of JBJTTJ010000042.1, from coordinate 26,450 downwards.
TAGAAAGTCTTTGCGCTTGAGTGCTTTTACCTGACCCTGAACCTCCTAAAATCACTAATCTCATGAGAATCTATTCCCCAAGTGTAAAATCTGGCTAATGCAATAGTAAATCATTAGCGATCGCTCCGAGTGAAGTTAGGGATATAAAAATATGCTCAAATCATATAAATTAGTGGCATCATGAATATTGATGCAAGGATTCAGCTTTGTCTTATGGTTGCCCAATTAGAAACCCCAGGTCTAAATTCGACTCTGAGTTTACCATATTCTGTTAAAGGACTGGTGCAGGTTTTTACAAGTTCCCAACGCAGTTTTTTTACAAGTGTTATGGCACAAGCATTGAGAATTGCCGGACAAGGAACACCAGTATTAATAGTCCAATTTCTCAAGGGAGGTATTGGACAAGGACACCAACGACCGATCCAAATGGGACAAAATTTAGACTGGATTCGCTGTGATTTACTGCGTTTTGTTGATACTCCAGAGTTAGAAAAATCAGAAAAACAAGCTCTCCAAGACCTGTGGGAACACACTAAAAAGGTAGTTAATGAAGGTAAATATTCTTTACTGCTTTTAGATGAGTTAAGTTTGGCGATACATTTTGGCTGTATTCCTGAAACTCAAGTATTGGACTTTTTATCTCAACGTCCTTCCCATTTAGATATTATTCTCACCGGTTCTCAGATGCCTCAGTCTATCTTAGATGTGGCAGATCAAATTACACAAATTCGCCGCAGTCATCAACCTTAATGGGTAGGAGGGAGGAGGGAAGAGTAAAGATAAATACTATTCCCGATTACCAATTAGGAATTACTGATTACCTAATAGACATAGGAGTGAAAATTACGGTGGGGACAATTCATGAATTATCCCTAGAATGGTTTCAAACCATGGATATTTAATTACCGCCAGATGTCTAATGTAAAAAGTGCCGTACACCAGTGATAACCATCAATAAACCCAGTTCATTTGCGGCTTTAATAGAGTCCTTATCCTTGAGACTACCTCCGGGTTGGACAATGGCGGTAATTCCGGCTGCTGCGGCTGCTCTGACGGTATCATCGAAGGGGAAGAAGCCGTCACTAGCTAGGAACGCTCCTTGGGCGTTTGCTCCAGCTTGTGCGAGGGCAATTTTGGTTGAACCTACGCGGTTCATTTGTCCAGCACCTACACCTAAGGTTGTGCGATCGCTCGTTATAACAATAGCATTCGATTTCACGTGTTTGCAAACTTTCCAAGCAAATAATAATTCAGCTAACTCCCTGGGTGTGGGTTGACGTTCGGTGACAACTTGCCATTGACTAGGATCGGCAATGATATCATCAGCAGATTGGACTAAAAACCCACCGGCTACAGCTTTGACAATTTCTTTTGGTCCAGTTAGCAAATCTGGTAAAATTAGGACCCGGACATTACCCTTTTTAGTTAGAATTTCCCTAGCTTCCTCATCACAACCAGGAGCAACTACGCATTCTAAAAATGTCTTCGTTAATTCCGTTGCTGTGACTGCATCAATAGGACGGTTTAAGGCCACAATCCCCCCAAAAGCTGAGATAGAATCGGCATTGAAGGCTTTTCGATAAGCGTCGAAAATCGTTTCTGCTTCCGCAGTTCCACAGGGATTAGTATGTTTGATAATTGTCGCGGCGGGACTTTCAGTAAACTCAGCAATTATTCGCCGTGCAGCTTCCAAATCCACTAAATTATTGTAACTGAGTTCCTTACCTTGTAATTTGGTGGCTGCGGTCCAACCTGTGGGGGTACTTCCCGTTTGATACCATGCGGCGGGTTGGTGGGGGTTTTCTCCATAACGCAAAGATTGGATTTGTGTCCCAGACACAGTGAACTCTGAACCTTGTATGCCACCTAAATAAGCTGCGATGGCATTATCATAACTAGCAGTATGTAAAAATCCTTTTAAGGCACATTTTTGTCTAAACTCTAGGGATGCTGCCCCATTTTGACGTAGTTCTTGCAAATATTCACCATATTGAGCCGGATCACATAATACCGTTAAATGAGCGTAATTTTTTGATGATGCTCTTAACATGGCCGGTCCACCAATATCAATTTGTTCCACCGCATCAGCTAAGGTGACACCTGGTTTAGCAATGGTTTCCTCAAAAGGATAAAGATTAACAACAACTAAATCAATGGGACGAATTTGATGATTTTCTAAGTCTGTGACATCTTGGGCTACATCTGTCCTTGCTAAAATACCGCCATGAATGCGGGGATGAAGAGTTTTGACCCGACCGCCTAAAATTTCTGGTGAACCTGTATAATCAGAAACTTTAGTAACTGGTATGTCGGCATCTTTCAGGGTTTTAGCTGTTCCCCCACTGCTGATAATATCAAAGCCAAATTCTTCTACTAAGCTACGAGCTAAATCAATTATACCAGTTTTATTAGATACACTTAGCAATGCTAAACGTGCCATAATTCCTCAGATTCCTTTAAACTAATTTGCAAATAGAAGAATATTTTACCGAAAGACATCTGATTTTGGATTTTGGATTTTAGAACTTACGCAAAAGGGAAGGAAGGTGGGAGCAATTCATGACCCCTAGGATATAATCGGGGGTTAAGGCAGTTTTTATCTAGTTAGACCACTAACGTTTTTTAAACTTATCCTAAAATGTTTCAGTATCTCTCATTTTTGTAGTAATTGAAAAAACGAACTATGGAAAATAAAACATCCATAATTCGTTTTCAAAGAGAGTCGGTAGTAAGCCGGGTTCTGTTCTCTTGCGAGGGCAGTTATCTATCTGGGATGCTTGTTACCAAACACCTCTAGCGGCTCTTTCTAGGCGAAACTGGTAAAAGACCAACCGTAGTTCCTGCGGCCTTGCTTCCAACCGGGGTTTACCGAGCCAACGCCTCTCGACGCTGCTGGTGCGCTCTTACCGCACCTTTGCACCCTTACCAACCAATAAATTGACTGGCGGTATCTTTCTGTGGCACTATCCTCATGATCGCTCATACTGGACGTTATCCAGCAAGTTTGGTCTTTGGGAAGCCCGGACTTTCCTCAAATCAGTCTTAAAGACTAATCTGCAACTGCCTACGCCTACTCTCTTGCTTCTCTATTTTACATTGGATTACACAATCTGTACTACCAGACGAAAATCACTTTTTCTTATTCCAGGGTAGCGCGTAAGTCCATGGAAGTTTTTCAATGGTAAAAGGACAATAAATAATTGAAACTGGAGGAACATTTATTCCCGGAGAAATACCAACTCTCATTTCCGAAATTCGCAGCACAATTTGTAATGAAAACTCTAATTTTTTTTTACCATCTAAGAAGTCTTTATATAGCTTCTTTTGCTTATCATTTTTTTTAATAGCAGCAACATTAATTAAAGGTGAAGCTGGTTGATAAATACCTGATTCTTTATCTCTTTGAAAAACATCTTCTGCGGTAACAGTTTCAGAAATTGTTTTCTTGGGAGCAATAATAGTAGGAACTTGGGGTATGGCTAAATCGCGGGTTAAATCAGGAGATTTGCGAATCACCCGGCGGGATTGTTGGGTATGTTCAACCACAAAAGAACTATTATCCCAGTCAACATATATGGCAATACTATCTGATTTATTTTCAATACTCATTGATAATTCTTTTAGGTCAGTTTCTATCTTATCTAAACCATAATTACCTGTTTTAAAAGAAATTCCCACAGTATCTTGAAGATTTTGTTCTTTTAATTGATTATCAACAGCACCCTTTTGAAAATCAACTTTTACTAAATCGTCTATGGATTCAATCATCCGATTAAATGTGTAATAGACGCTAAGTACATAAATCATCAAAATAATCAGATTTTGGTCGCCACTTTGCATTTTTATAACCCTGATTTTCTACCCACTGGTAGATGGTAGCATAGTCTTAACTATGATTGGGCTAATTTTTGTGATTTTTGTGATTAAAATCTTCAGGTGTGTGATGGTCAATCACGAGTTTAAGGAAGTGTTAAATTCTGCAATACAACTTCAACACCTCTATAAATCATCCCCATCACCAAAATCACTATAAATCATAGTTTAGACATTAATTAACTAGCGTGTTCCCAGTCGCTGAGTGATTCAGACTGTTGAGTTTTTTTAGCATTAGTTTTACGAACTGGTACTTTAGGAATACCAATATCCACAGATAGGAAAGACTGTTTATTTTTCTTGGATTTACTCTCTTGTGTGTTAGTCATGGCTATTTTCACTCGCTTAAAACTGTAAACTCCATTCACATTATCGCCTTTAATTTATCAATTCCCGGATAAAAAATAGAGTTTATTATCAAAAATTCATCAATCTACAACATTCTATAATTTAGTAGAATTGACTACAGAAAAACCTTGTTTTCTAGGCTGATTTCTTCCCACCTCTACTTGAAAATATATTTGGTCGTACATCTTACCACTTCTGGCTTCTAGTTGCCAATTACCGGGGCGTAAATGCCAAAATATCCTATTGGTTGATTGTGTAGATAAATGTTGACCATTTAGCCACCAGTCTATAGACTGATTTAATGTTCTACTAGCTTTAAATTCTAGTTTTTGCTGTCCTTCCCCACCTGGATAAACTAGAAATAAATCTCCATTATGAGGAGAGATAATTCGGAAATTATCAGGATTAAAATGCAATTGTGGTTGTTTTCTTAACCATTCATCATACACAGGTGATAAATGAAAATCCGTAGATTTTTGATATGCAATTTTATCTGTTATGGAGAAATATTCCTGAACTACGGAAGTACAACTAGGTGTAGGTTTTAACCCTGTGGTTGCACAGATAGGCAATTTTACCATCCCATCTGGAGGTGGAAAACTGGTGGGTGCTTGATGTTCATGCAGATGTAACATGATTCTGTTCCACAAAGGTGCAGCACCCGTAACACCGGAAACCTGACGCATAGGTTCACCGTTGAAATTACCCACCCAGGTAGCCACGGTATAATCACTGCTAAAGCCAACTGTCCAGGTATCACGATAATTTGAAGATGTACCAGTCTTGACAGCGACGGGAAAGGGCAAATCTAACACTGAGTCTACACCAAAAGCTGTAGATCGGGCAAAGCGATCGCTTAACATATCAATAATTAATTGCCAATAGTTGGAAACTAAAGATTGAGAATTGGCTATTGGAGAAGTATTTAATGTGGTTACTAATGGTGTTATTTTCCCCATATTAGCTATAGTTAAATAAGCCCTAGCAAGTTCCCACAAATTCACCTCACCACTACCCAAGGTTAAACCTAAACCGTAATATTCTGCCCCTTGATTTAGATGGGCAAAACCCAACTCATGCAACCGATTTAAAAAAGTTTCTACACCCACTTTTTCCAATACCTTTACCGCAGGTACATTCAAAGAATTTGCTAAGGCAACTCTCACTCTCACTGGACCGAGGAAGTTATTAGTATAATCTGTAGGACTATATAATTTTGCTCCCGGAATTGCATAATGGGTAGGTACATCTGGCAAAATCGTATGCGGACTAATTACTCCCTTTTCTAAACCTAATTCATACACAAATGGTTTTAATGTAGAACCAGGTTGTCGTAATGCTTGTACTCCATCATTTCGTCCTAATTTCACATCATTAAAATAATCAGGTGAACCAACATAACTTAAAACCCCCCCAGAGGAGTTGTCAATTATCACCACTGCTGCATCATGGACGTTATTAGTCTTTAAAGAGGAAATTACTTGTTGTACTTGCGCTTCCACAAATTGCTGTAAAGGGCGATTTATTGTTGTGCGAATAGGTGATGATTCCTGATTAGATATATTGTTTTGTTTGGCTAACCAAAATAGAAAATGTGGTGCAGCAATAATTCCCTGTTGACGGGGTTTAAATATTACTTTTTCTTTATATATAAGTTGCGCGTCTGCATCAGAAACATATTTTTCCTGTACCATTCTGTTTAAAACATATTTCTGTCTTTGCTGTAATCTTTCTCGATGTTGATAAGGATTAAAATAAGTGGGATTATTAGGAATTGCTGCTAAAATAGAAGCTTGGGCTAAGTTTAAATCACTAGCAGGAATAGAAAAATAAATTCGTGCTGCTGCTTCTACACCATAAATATTTCCCCCCATAGGTAGACGATTAATATAAGCAGTTAAAATTTCATCTTTAGTCATTCCCGCAGCTAATCGCCAAGATAACCATACCTCTTTTAATTTTGCGGTAAATGTTCGAGGTGAATTATCCAACATTCTCGCTAATTGCATGGTAATTGTGGAAGCACCGGAAACAATTCTTTGATTTTCTATTCCTATTTTTATCCCTCGAAAAATTGCTTTTAAATCTAAAGCCCCATGGTAATAAAAATCAGCATCTTCTGCTGCTAAAATTGCTTTGATAAATTGGGGTGAAACTTGATTTAATTTCACAATTGATGTATTCTCTTGATCGGTGGTTAATACCGTTCCTAATGGTAAATTGTTACGATCTGTAAACTCTATTGCTAATTGATGCTGGGCAATATCTATACTATAAATGGGGGCAAAGTAGGGGCATAATCTGATTAGTAAACAGATGAAAATAAAGGAGAAAATAATTCTCTTTAGTTGGTAGTGCCCCTGCACTGGTAATTTGCATTTACTTATTATCTGTAAAGTCGCCAAGACCCTGAGAGTAAAAGTTTTCAGAAGACGATTTAGTAAATCCATAATAATGTTAAGAATTGTGTGGTTTTTGAGAAATTGTTACATGATATTGGTTATATATATATCAATCCTATTTAATTTTTGTATGCTAATGGGATTTTTTTTAACGAACCACTCCAGACACAGAGAGCGCGGGGGTTAAGAGGTGTTTATATCTTAGTTAGGGATTTATGTTAACTTTAGTCTTTGCTGAATATTTTTTATGAAAATATTATGAAAATCAGAAAAATCTTTACGTTCCTGGTTATTTTCACTCTTGTATTCGGAATGACTGGTTGTAATTTGATGACTATTCAACGAGGTAAGGAAAAATTACCACCTGTTGAGTCATTAATCACGCCAAAGTTACCAGATTGGATAGAACAAATCAGTCCTTTAGGAGATGCAACACCTAACAGTCAAATTCGTATCCGTTTTAAGGAAGCTTTAATTCCCATTGAAGGTCTTGATAGTCCCCAACAGCAAAGTTTATTAACTAAATTTGCAATTTGGCCTCCTTTACCGGGACAATTTCGCTTTTTGACTCCGCGGATGGTCGGTTTTCAAGCTGATAAAGCTATACCCAAAGCAACGCGAGTTAAGGTCACTCTCAAAGCTGGTTTAGCAGATTTGAAAAATCATCGTTTAAGTCAAGATTTGGCTTGGACTTTTAATACTGAACCTCTGCAAATTACTAATTTACCGGGAGTTAACCCTATTGAAAAAGCGGAATCTGAACCAATTGATTTACAACCAAAGTTGCAATTTACTGCCAATTTAGAATTAGATTTAGATTCTGTCCACAAGCATTTACAGTTAATTCCTGAAGGTAAAACCCAAGGGGTGGGTTTCAAAATAGAATTAGGGAAAAATGAAAAACCAGAAAATTTAGATGCTTTTGAAAAATTTGATGATTCAGCCCAAAATTGGATTTATAATATTACTCCTGGGCAAAGTTTGGAAAAAGCCACTTCCTACCGTTTAACTTTTTCTCCAGGTATTCTTCCTGCTAATGGTAATCTACCCAGTCAAAAAGAATTTGTCAGTAAGTTAGCCACCTATTCATCTTTGAAATTTGTGGGAATTAAACCCTATGGAGAACCCGATGTAAATGGAACTTATGGCAGGTTCATTAAAGGTAGTCCTCAGTTGGAATTTAACAACGTTTTATTAGCAGATTCCGTTAAGGACAATATTAAAATTAAGCCCGTACCTAAAAATATTGATAATGTACTGCAAATTTCAGAAGAAGATAGAATTGTCAGCATTAATCCCTATGCTTTAGAACCATCTACTACCTATACCATTAATATTGAGAGAAATCTTCAAGATAAATTTGGGCAAACTTTAGGTAACCCAGTATCAATTAAATATGATACTGGTGATGTAGCCGGAAATATTTCCGCCCCTTCAGATTTGAATATTTTCCCCACAGATAAAGATTTACAAATCAATATTGATGCTATTAATTTACCAGAATCAAAATATCAAGCTGCTTATCGGATTGTTAAACCAACAGATTTAGTTTATACAAATACTGCTAATGATTTATTACCCAAACCTACTAAATGGCAAGATTTCAAAATTAGCAGCAAGAAAAATAAACCCCTAACTATCAATGTTCCCCTAAAAGAAAAATTAGGTAATCGTCAGGGAATGTTAGCTTATGGAGTGCAAGCGCGAACTCATCAATATCAAGAAGATGGTAAACAATTGTGGAAAGAACCAATAACTTATGGCATGGTACAATTAACTAATTTAGGTGTCTTTTCTCAATGGTTTCCAGAATTGGGTTTAATTCGGGTTCATCATCTTAGTGACGGTTCACCAGTTAAGGGTGCAAATATTCAAGTTTATCAATCAAAATTAGCAGAAAAATCTCGTCCTCAACCTATACCTTGTGCAACTGGAAAAACTGATGAAAAGGGAATTTTGATAATTGAGAATAATCAATTAATACAATGTTATCCTAAATTAAAATCTAGCGGACTACAATTATTAGTAATTGCCAGTGAAAATCAAGATTGGACATTTGCGAGAACGGAAGAATATAGTGGTGCTTATGGTTATGGAATTGATGCTGGTTGGGAAGGTGATAAACCAGAATCACGAGGAATTATTTTTTCTGATAGACAATTATATCAACCTGGAGAGAAAGCTGCTTTTACTGCTTTTGCAGATTATTTAGAAAAGGGTGAAATTCAAGAACATAAAAATTCAGTTTATCAAGTAACTTTGGTCAGTCCTAATGGACAAACTACAGATTTAGGAACAAAAACAACTAACGAATTTAGTACATTCTCTTTAGAATTACCAATTTTTAAAAATCAGCCTTTAGGATTTTATACTATTCAAGCTAAAGGTAAAAATAGACAAGAAATTTCGGGAGAGTTTCGAGTAGCAGAATTTAAACCCCCTAATTTCAAAGTTGACTTACAGTTAAATAGGAAATTTGCCGTAATTGATGACAAAATTGCAGCCGAGGTAGGAAGTAATTATTTATTTGGTTCACCAGTGGAAGGAGGAGAAGCTAAATATTTTGTCACTCGTCAACAAACTAATTTTATCCCTCAAGGTTGGGAAGGATTTAGTTTTGGTAGACAATGGTTTTGGCCAGAAGAAAGTCCGAATGTTCCGAATGATGTTTTACAAACTAATACCAAGTTAGATAATAATGGAAAAAGTAATCAAACTGTAACTGTAGCTAAAGATTTACCCTACCCTATGAATTACCGGGTAGATGTGCAAATTAGTGATATTTCTAATTTATCGGTTGCTAATTCCCAAACTTTTACCGCTTTACCTAGTAATAGAGTTATTGGGTTAAAAAGTAATTTTGTCGCTGACGCTGGTAAAGACTTTCCTGTAGAACTTATTGTAACTGACCCAACCGGAAAAGCTTTAGAAAATCAAAGATTACATCTGGAATTACAACAGATGAAATATAGCAGCGTTACTAAAATTGTTGAAGGTAGCAAAACTCCACAAAATCAAGTTGAATATCAGACAGTTGCGAAAACAGATATTACATCTGGGAATAATCCCCAAACAGTCTATTTAAAACCTACTGTATCGGGTTCATATCGGATTCGCGCTAATTTTAGTGATAGTAGAGATGAGATTACAGCTACAGATTTACAAATTTGGGTGACAGGAGAAAATCAAGTATTTTGGAGTGGAGAAGAAAAAGATAAATTGGAAATTAAATTAAATAAAAAAGAGTTTAAACCTGGAGAGATAGCTACAGCTTTAATTCAATCTCCCTACCCAGAAGGAGAATTATATTTTGCGGTGATTAAAGATAAACCTCTCTATCAACAAGTAGTTAAAATTAAAGGAGGTGCACCCCAAATTCAGTTTAGAATTACGCCAGAAATGTTACCTAATGCAGCAGTAGAAGCAGTATTAGTCAGACAAGGTAAACCACTTAATCAACTAGAACCAGGAAGTTTAGAAAATTTAGCTAAAATTGGTTTTGCAGCTTTTAAAGTTAACCTAGCAGATAAATATTTAAAGGTACAAGTTAACCCTGTTGAAAAATCCTTAGAACCAGGAAAAGAAACAACTGTAGAATTAAAATTAAAAGATAATCAAGGAACTCCCACCCCAGGACAATTTACTGTTATGGTGGTGAATGAAGCGGTATTACAATTAACCGGTTATCGTCCCCCAAATTTGGTAGATACTGTTTATGCAGAACAACCAATTTCTACCCGATTTAGTGATAATCGTTCTCATGTGAAATTAGCACCATTACCGCAAATTTTGCCCAAGGGTTGGGGTTATGGTGGTGGTTTATCTAATGGTTTAGCAAATACTCGTATTCGTGAAGATTTTCAACCCTTAGCTTATTATAATGGTGCAGTAATTAGTGATGAGAATGGTAAGGCAAAAATCACCTTTAAATTACCTGATGATTTAACAACATGGCGAATAATGGTAGTCGCTACAGATGGAAATTTGCGGTTTGGGAATGGTGACGCGACATTTATCACGACAAGGCCATTAATAACTAATGCGATTCTACCACAATTTGCCCGGAGTGGCGATCGCATTTTGGCAGGTTTATCCGTCACCAATACCACCACCAACACCGGAAATTTGAATATTCACGGTGAACTTAGGGGTTCTCTCAACTTTGCCGAAAATAACCCCAAAACCACCACAATACAACCAAAAATAGAGTCAAAAACCCAAGCTTATCGTTTCCCCATGATAGCAGGTAATGTGGGCGCAAGTAAAGTGAAATTTACCACCGAATTAAATAATATTACTGATGGTTTTACTGTCCCGTTGGAAATTAAACCTTTAGAAATTACCGAACAAGTTGTGGAAACTGGTGTGAGTGAAAAACAGGTAAAAATTCCCGTAAATATTGATAAAAATACCTTTCGTGAAGCTGGAGGTTTAGATATTCAATTAGCTAGTACCTTAATTTCCACAATTAAAGCACCTGCAAAACAAGTTTTAGAAAATAATGATTTACCATTTGCAGAACCGGCTGCAAGTCAACTATTAATTGCTGCTAATCTGCAAAATCTTGCCCAAAAATATCATCAAACATTTACCGAATTTAATCCCCAACAACAAGCAAAATTAGCAATTGCACAATTACAAACACTGCAAATAGCAGATGGTGGTTTTGCAGCATTTCCAGGACAAGAAAAATCCGACCCTTGGGTTTCTAACTATGCTGTAGAATCTTTAGTTACGGCTAATCAAAATTTTCCTGGTTTAGTGGATAGTAAAATCATTTCCAACCTGAAAACTTACCTACAAAATGTTCTCGCTAATCCTGGACAGTACGACTTCTGTAAACAGAGACTTTGTAAATCTCAACTGCAACTAAATTCTTTAATTACCTTAGCACAATTAGGAGATAAACGCAATAGTTTTTTATCAGATATTTATCAACAACGTGATAATTTTGATCTACTTACTCAAATCAAATTAGCAAGATATTTATATCAATTTCCTGAATGGCAAAATCAAGCCCAAATTACGCGCCTGGAGTTGCAGAAAAATATCTATGAAACTGGACGTAACGCAGTTCTAAACTTACCCAAAACTTGGAGTTGGATGACTTCAAATACTGTCACCCAATCCCAAGCTTTGCGATTATTTATTGACCAAAAAACCACCCCAGAAATCATTGACAAATTACTACAAAATCTGCTAAATTTACGTAGAAATGGGACATGGGAATCTAGTTATAATAATGCCCAAGCCCTTACAGCTTTAGTAGAATACAGCCAACTTCAACCCACACCACCCAACTTTAGGACTACGGTAAAATTAGGAAATCAGAAATTAGGCGAAATCCGTTTTAATAGTTATCAAAATCCTAGCTTGCAAATAAACATTCCCATGAATCAATTACCTCAAGGTAAACGTGATTTATGGTTACAAAAATCTGGAAGAGGTAAATTACATTATTTAGTTGCTTACAAATATCGTTTACAGGGAAATCAACCAGGGAGATTTAATGGTTTACGAGTAACACGAGAAATTAGTAAAGTTAATGAAGAGAAAATGATCCAAAAAATTGGAATGTATGCTATTGATAAACCTATAACTTTACAATCAGGACAAGTTTTTGATATTGGTTTAGAAGTAATTACAGATCATCCCGTAGATCATGTTATAATTAAAGATCCATTACCCGCAGGATTTGAAGCTGTAGATAATAGTTTGCAAACAGAGACACTAGCATTACAAGCAAAAGCCGATAATTGGCAATTAGGATATAAAACAATCTATAAAGATCGCATTATTTCCTATGCAAATCATCTTGAACCAGGAGTTTATAGTTTACATTATTTAGTCCGTTCTGTGACTCCAGGAACATTTATTTGGCCTGGTGCAGAAGCACATCTTCAATATACGCCAGAAGAGTTTGGACGTAGTGCAGATTCTACTTTGGTATTAGCGGAAAGAAAGTGAGAATTTTATTCAAAATTCTGGCTCTTCCAGACTAAATATGATAAATTACTATGAGAAATACCAATTTAGTAAAATTCTGGTTCTAAAATTATCAAAGTTAGTTAAGTCATCAGCGGTCAAAAAATATTTTCATTATCACTTGAGAAAAATCACGTATCGCGCTAGTCTTCATTAGCGTCAATTTGTGAAAATTAAACTATGAACACCCACACAGGAATACCTCCCTGCACCTGGAAACGTCCTATCGGTTTAGGATGGGAAAAACCCTATACCGTCCGCTATGCAAGTAATCTTGATGATGGACCATTTCACGGAATGCCATTAGGTGGTTTTGGTGCAGGTTGTATCGGCCGTTCTTCTCGCGGGGATTTTAATTTGTGGCACATTGACGGAGGTGAACATATTTTTAAAAATGTTCCCGCTTGTCAATTTAGTATCTTTGCAGCTAACCAAGCTTATGCTTTATCTACTCAAGTTCCAGAAGATGATACACTGAAATCTTGGCGATTTTATCCTACATCATCCATAACTCAAGAAACGGGCACATATCATGCACTTTATCCCCGGAGTTGGTTTGTTTATGAAAATGTTTTTCAACCGCAATTAACCTGTGAACAATTTTCACCAATTTGGGCTAATAATTACCAAGAAACCAGTTATCCTGTAGGGGTTTTCCTGTGGACTGCACACAACCCAAATAATGTAGCGATTACTATTAGTATCATGCTATCTTGGGAAAATATGACTGGTTGGTTTACCAATGCGGCAAAATCTCCAGAGGTAAAAATTAGAGATGATGGTAGTCCTGTGTATGAATATCAACCACATTGGGGAGAGAGTAAAGATAACTATAATTGGTTAGCAGAAGATGATAAATATTTAGGTTGTGTTCTAGGTCAAGTTACTAACAGTGAACCTGTCCAAGAAGGTGAAGGAACTTGGTGCATTGCCACCACAAAAAATTCTCAAGTGGAGTTATTTTATCATTCTCGGTTTAATACTGTTGGTAATGGGGAAGAAATTTGGCATAGTTTTTCTCAAGATGGGTCTTTATCTAATTATTTGGATGAAACTCCCGCCGATGAAAATACTCGTTTAGGCGCTGCTGTTGCTGTCCGTTTTACCTTGCAACCGGGGGAAACTTTAGAAGTTCCTTTTGTGTTAAGTTGGGATTTTCCCGTGACAGAATTTGCTGAGGGAGTGAACTATTACCGCAGATATACAGACTTTTTTGGTGGCAGTGGTGATAATGCTTGGCAAATTGCGACCCATGCACTGAAAGAATATCATAATTGGCGATCGCAAATTCAAACTTGGCAACAACCCATTTTAGATCAAGAAGATTTACCCGATTGGTTTAAAATGGCCTTGTTTAACGAACTCTATGACTTAACCAGTGGTGGAACTGTCTGGAGTGCAGCCTCAGAAAAAGATCCCTTTGGACAATTTGCAGTGTTAGAATGTTTAGATTATCGCTGGTATGAAAGTTTAGACGTGCGGTTATACGGCTCTTTCGGGTTATTAATATTATACCCAGAACTAGAAAAATCCGTAATTCGCGCATTTGCTAGGGCAATTCCCCAAAGTGATGATAGAACCAGAATTATTGGTTATTATCTCACCATCAAATCCCCAAGTCCTCTCGCAGTCCGTAAAGTAGCAGGTGCTACACCCCACGACTTAGGCGCACCCAATGAGTGGGTTTGGGAAAAAACTAATTATACCAGTTATCAAGATTGCAATCTGTGGAAAGATTTAGGCTGTGATTTTGTCTTGCAAGTATACCGCGATTTTCTCTTGACTGGTGCATGGGATATCCAATTTCTGGCAGATTGTTGGGATGCAATTACGCAAACTCTCGACTATGTGAAAAAATTTGATCTTGATGAGGATGGTATACCGGAAAACTCCGGCGCACCTGATCAAACTTTTGATGATTGGCGGTTAAATGGTGTTAGTGCTTATTGTGGTGGTTTGTGGTTAGCTGCTTTACAGTCTGCCATCGCCATCTGTGATGTTTTAACTAATCATGTAGATACAGATAAATGGAAATCTGTTTATCAGAACTGGTTACAGCAAGCTAAACCTGTTTATCAAGAGAAGCTTTGGAATGGTCAGTTTTACCGCTTAGATAGTGAAAGCGGTTCAAATGTCGTCATGGCTGACCAATTATGTGGGCAATTCTACTCCAGATTGCTAGGATTACCGGATATTGTCCCCCATGAACATATCATTTCTGCTTTAACTACTGTCTATGATGCTTGTTTTTTGAAGTTCCAAGATGGAAGATTTGGCGCTGCTAATGGTGTGCTTCCCGATGGTTCTCCAGAAAACCCTAACTCTACCCATCCTCAAGAAGTTTGGACTGGTATTAACTTTGGTTTAGCTGCATTTTTAGTTCAGATGGGGATGAAAAATGAAGCCATGAATTTAACTCAAGTAGTGGTTAAACAAATTTACGACAATGGGTTACAATTTCGCACTCCCGAAGCTATTACCTCCGCAGGTACTTTCCGTGCTAGTACCTATCTTCGCGCTATGGCTATTTGGGGAATTTACTTACTAAGAGTCCAGAGGGAACAGGCACCCTACCGCAAAGGACACACTACATAAACTGGATGTGAGACTGGCTACGTCAACAGTCCCTGTTTGTCCCCCTCATCCTCACTCTTCTGGGGTGAGGAGAGAAGTATCAATCCCGGAAAATTAGTCAGTTCTTAATGAAAAACACATACTTTATTAGTTATTGTATTTTTCTTAGCCTCAAATCAATTTCATTTTCCAGTTATGTCCGGAAATCAGGGAAAAAATTAGTAATGGTAAGAGTTAAGTAATTCAAATCTGCAAATTTATCTAATGATAGCCCTGGTGACAGTCTAGTTGAATAAAGCCGGGACAGCAGTGGCTTTATCCAGCTATCTTGTCAGGTTAGTCAGGTTTAAATACAGTTGTCACTCTTGACGGAAAGTTGAGGATATAAGTTCCCTGCTTGTCATCAAACAAAGTTTTAACTTAGCGATCGCCCCAACGCCGCCTCTTGCTGAAAAATTTAAGATCATCTAAATAGGTTGGGAGTTATACTATAAACTTCTTTACTGGCTCTTGTCAAGTCATTTCAATCATATCTTTTTGGGAAGTTGTCAAAATAATTGGGACTGTGTATTACAACGCTTAACAATAACATCTTACATAGGGAAGCACATCCAATATCTAATAGATTAAGAGTTACTTAATAATACGTACTAAATCTTGATTCTATACCGAAGTATCTTTACATGAGAATAATCGGCAGTAACTAACAATAAATATTTCCACTTATTAAACAGAATAACTAAGAACCTGATCTCAGGTATATCAACGATTTATATATAGATAACTACCAAGATCGTGATTTATTGGGAATCATATATTGGTCAATAAATAACCGCCTATCAGTAGATAAACTAGAGCGTTGGCAAAAGTTTACATTGAGGTATATAGAGATAAGGAATAGACTTCCTTTATTGAGAAATAAATTGATATCTATCAAAAAAAATATTTATAAAACTATGTCATAAAAAAATATATCATTCAAAGATAATTCATCATTTGTTATTATCTTATTTTAGATAAATTCCCAATAAATATTAATAATAGTTACCCCCATAAGCCTTACTAGATAAAGACTTTAGATATTAAACAATCTAAATTAAGATTGAATATTTTATTAAAGTATTTACACTTTACCTTCATCGATATAAGGTTAAGTGTTATCTATAACTTGGGTGTTTAGATAATATAAGTTAGTGGCTGTCTGGGTTTGTATAACGATAATAACATCTGGGAATGAGATTAAACTGGGGGGTAACACCCCTCATTTTTTGATCAGGAGGGACAAAACTCAAACTTGCACAAGACATAAGTAAATATCTAGATATATTCAGTAAATTTAACTTAAATATTGCCAGTTTGGCAGATGACATTAGCGAGAAAAAATAGTATAAATAAAAATGTGAGTTTTGAAATTGAGAAATCAATGATTTTCCTGAGTCCATTCAGCAATTATGAGCTTTTACTGAAAACTCCAATTATGAATGATAAGAAGTTATACAGCAGTAACTAGGGAAAGCCAGAAGATATCCACTTGGAAAGTTTCAAAAATACACACAGCATCTACAAAAAGCTACGTCGGATTTAGATTTTTACGGTAGACAGCAGATGATACATAAGTCAGTACAAAGTAACAACCCTCAAAGCAATTAATACAAACGCCATGGGATACTTATGTACTTACTATATGCAAACTGTAAAACCGCCTCAAAAGGATATATCCGAGAAAGGTTAAAAACATCAGGTTTCCAATGACAGGTCAGGTTATGAACAAAATCGTCAGGTTACAGCCCGCTTTTAGCTACATTCCCCAGATAAATTCAGATTTACAGTGTTTCAATTTGTATTTCTGTCAAGTCTCTAAATGTACAAGTGCCAATGTTTTGGCCAAAATGATTACTGTTTTGTGCATTTGCCAGCAATTGATGATAAATTCCGGTGATTTCCGCGACAGCAAATAGACTGAGGCTATTTATCCACATCCTATCAACAGCATCGTATTTGCAGAACTGGACTAGTTTATTCAATTGAAAGGTAACTAAAATGATGAATCAAGATATTGCTGGCAGTAACAACTTAGAACCAAAAATCCATCCTGAACAGCTTGACCAGGTGGTAGAGGCGATTTTAGCAGGAAAGTATTCTTGGGCTTGCGTATTAATGTTGCGGTTCGTTGGTTATAATCCGATGCACTATATCCCGTATCGCACTTATAATCGCATACTTAAAGAAAACTCTCGCATAAATCGTGCTAACTTACAAAATAATGAAAATTTAAAAATTGCTAAACCGACCCCACAGAAAAGAACAGAAGGTCATCTGGCATCTAACTGTTTGAACAAAATTAAAGACATAGCCTATCTAGAAGTGGGAGGCAAGCAAAAGGCAGAAGCACAGGCTAACAGCAGAGAAAAAAAGTCGGCATAGTTGGCTTCAATACTGGAATTGCTGTTACTCAATCCCAACTAACCTGATGAGTAACTGCAATTACGGAATCCTTTGTAAAAATCTGCCAGAATGGCAAATATACACTGGTAACATCTTATAAATTAGAAATAGGAACTTAAACAAAGGTTGATGACAAATCACTGAGATTTTGTCAAGATGTTGTTTATGTTTGTAGGTGAAATAGACAGTCTGATTGCTGAAGCATTCAGTTTCTGAGTTTTTTAAATAAATTGTAGATTCAGACTGATGAACTATGACTAATGGTGGTTCTTTTTCTCAAGAAGTCTGAGCGATTTTCAATTGGAGTGGTGGGTTACTTCAATTATACTGAGATAGCTGAATAACTTCTACTACTGATGTACTGCGACTAAAGTTTGGCTAACTTTAATCACAAAGGTAGATGAGAAAACGAAAAAGTCATGGTGAAATCATTTTCTCATGTAAACGTGGTGGGCAATGCCCACCTTACATATTTACATATATTATAATATTTTTACACCATGAATAGCTAGATTTACGAAATGTGGATAAATCTATTTTTACCTGATGGAGATTTATATAAATTTTGGATGAAGTTTTGATAAATTTTAGATAAAGATTTAATTTTCTATATAAATTTTAGAAAAAGATATAGCAGAATTTAAAGATAGCAATCACAGCTTTGTCACTTTTGTATTGTATAAATTCCAGAAAGTTTACTGGTGAGAGTTTGATAATTTTAGGCTACTGTAAAAAGATAGATTTGATTCTGTCTGGGTTTATTCACGTTAAGGTTACAGTTGTGGCAACAGGTGTTGTGTAATTATTGGTTAATTACCATGCAATGATTTCAAGTTTAATAAATTGACCTCAATACCAGTGTTTGTGTTTATAGGGGGAAATAACAGCACATAAATATTGAGAATTAAACAAATACTGAGTGTTTGTGAAATTTGTTGCGTCTTGATTTGAGCAATTGCTATAGATTTGTCCAAATTTGCGAATAGAAATCAAGTAGTAAGAATTATGTCATCTTATTCTCATCAAGATCAGTGTTTTAATATTTACGATAATTATGAAAGTAAGTTTTTAACTCCCTTCCAGAGGAAGGCATTAGTGAAAAATTTACAAAGTAATTCACAGCCAGAATATCGGCGACGTATTGAGATTATGTTGTTAGCAGATATGGGAAAATCCCAGACACATATTTGTGAAATTATTGGTTGTTCTCAAGAAATGGCCAGATATTGGATCGGTATTGCTGAGGCAGGGATGGCGCACAAATGGAATCAGAGACCATTGGGTAGGCCAAAGATTGTTAGTAATCAATATGTGGAGAGATTGAAAGAATTAGTTAATTCTAGTCCCCGGGAATATGGCTATGCTTTTAGTGATTGGACGGCCCAATGGTTAAGTAAACATTTAGCGAAGGAGTTAGAAATTCAAATTAGCGATCGCCATATTAATCGTCTCCTGAAACAAATGGGACTTTCCACTAAACGTAAAAATTCCATGACTAAAGAAAATCAGGAATTTGCTATTAAAATTAGCGATTTACACTCTCCTTCTGAACCTAGTTTGCATTGGTCATTTAATCTATTGCAGACCAATAAATAATAATGTTGTGGAGGTTAGTCAATGCCATCAGGGTTTTCTCAGGAACAATTAGCTACACACATTCAACAAATCTTAGGTGATGTGTTATCAGAGCGAGCAATTATAGATTGTATCAATGCTTTAGAAATTATTGAACCACCAGTAGCCAAGGAATTTTGGCAAGGGACAACAGCCAAGCCAGGAATTTATATTGTATTGAGTGGTAAGGTGAGATTGCTTGATAGCTCGAATAATTTAATTAATACTCTCACCGCAGGAGAGTCATTTGGGGAATTGACTTTATTTCCAGAACAGCAGTTTAGTAATTATGTGGCTAGAGCTTCTGTAAATTTAAAAGTTGCCTATCTTTCCCAGAAAATTTTAAATAAAATCATGGGAGAATTTCCTAGTATTTATGAGAGGCTGTTGAATAAAGGAGAAATAGTTAATACTAATAAATCACCAGAAGCTGCTGTCATTCCGATTACAAAAGCAGTTAAAAATGGCAATTTTGGTCAAGGGATAATTCCCCCAAGCACACCACCAAAAAAGCGTCCTCGCTACTTTCCTGTTCCCACCGTAACTGCTACTTGGTGGCGTAAATTTAGTAAACGTTATCCATTTGTAGAACAACAAAGTGCTGCTGATTGTGCTGCGGCCTGTTTGGTGATGGTGGGTCGTTATTGGGGGAAAAATCTCAGTATTAATCGTTTACGGGATCTGGCAAATATTAGCCGTAGTGGTGCATCCATGCGAAGTTTAAGTGCGGCGGCCGAAACTCTTGGTTTTGCCACCCGTCCAATTAAAGCCAGCTTGGATAAATTTGCTCAACAACCTTTACCAGCGATCGCCCATTGGGAGGGAAAACATTACATAGTCGTCTATGAAATTACCAAAAAACAGGTCATCGTGGGTGATCCTGCCATTGCTCTGCGTCATCTTACCATTAGTCAATTTAAAGCCGGTTGGACTGGTTACGCCTTATTATTAGAACCTACAGCTGCTCTCAAAAAAACCGTAGAAGCTAACAGTCCATTTTGGCAATTATTAGAATTAGTTAAACCCCATTTTCAAGTTCTTTTAGAAGTATTTGTTGCTTCGATTTTAATTCAGATATTTGGTCTGGTAACACCTTTATTTACCCAGCTTTTATTAGATAGAGTCATTGTCCAAGGTAGCGTCTTAACATTAAATACTGTGGGCATAGGATTGTTAATTTTTGGTTTATTTCGTGTAGCTATTAACGGTTTGAGACAGTATTTACTTGACCACACAGCTAACCGCATTAGTGTGGCTTTAATGGTAGGTTTCATTAAACATACATTTGGGCTACCTTTATCATTTTTTGAGTCTCGTTATGTCGGTGATATTGTCTCCCGTGTCCAAGAAAATCAAAAGATTCAACGTTTCCTCACCGGAGAAGCTCTGTCTATAGGTTTGGATTTATTGACAGTATTTATTTATGTGGGATTAATGTTTTGGTACAGTCCACCTATGGCCGCGATGACATTAGCAATTGTCCCACCATTTGTGATTTTAACATTTTTTGCCACACCATTTTTAAAGAGAATTAGTCGAGAGGTATTTACAGCCGGAACTTTGGAAAATAGTTATTTGATTCAAAGTTTAACGGGGATTTCTTCAATTCGTTCCATGGCCATTGAACAAACAGTGCGTTGGCGTTGGGAAGAATTGCTAAATAACCTAATTAAAAAGAATTTTAGTGGTCAAGTAGTTAGTAATCAATTACAATTAGTTAGCTCTACCATTCAATCTTTAGCCAGTACGGGATTATTATGGTTTGGGGCTTGGTTAGTGATTCAGAACCAGCTAACTATCGGTCAATTAGTTGCTTTTAATATGCTGTTAGGTAACATTATTCAACCTTTTCAACGGTTAATTATTCTTTGGAATCAACTCCAAGAAGTAATTGTTGCTACAGAACGAGTTAATGATGTTTTAGAAGCACAGCCAGAAGAAGATTTAGAACATCAAACTCGCCAATATTTACCCAGATTAATTGGCAGAATTAGTTTTAATAACGTTACCTTTCGCTATCATCCCGAAAGTGAAATTAACATTCTAGAAAACTTGAGTTTTGAAATTTTACCAGAGCAAACTGTAGCCGTAGTAGGGCGTAGCGGTTCAGGAAAAACTACCTTATCTAAGTTAATTTTAGGCTTATATCTGCCGACAGATGGAAGAATTTTAATTGACAATCAAGATGTGACTAGTATTTCCTTGCATTCTTTGCGATCGCAAATAGGAGTTGTTGACCAAGATACATTTTTATTTGGCGGCACAATTCGAGAAAATCTCACAATTGCCCACCCTGAAGCCTCTTTAGAAGAAATGATTACAGCCGCCGAACTTGCAGGAGCAGATGAATTTATTAAAAGGATGCCCATGGGTTATGAAACACAAATTGGTGAAGGTGGAGGAATGTTATCAGGAGGACAACGTCAACGGTTAGCAATTGCTCGTGCTTTATTAGGAAATCCGCGACTTTTGATATTAGATGAAGCTACCAGTCATCTGGATGCTGAATCTGAACGCATTATTCAGAATAATCTCAAAAAAATTCTTCAAGGACGAACAAGCATCATTATTGCTCATCGTCTTTCTACTGTCCGTCATGCGGATATGATTTTAGTTTTAGATCGAGGTATTTTGATTGAAAGTGGTACTCATGAAGAACTAATTCACAAAAAAGGACATTATTTCTATCTCAACCAACAGCAATTATCACAAACAAATTAAGCAAAGAAAACCCCTAATTTTTCAATAATTTGGGGAATATAACTACAAAAATACAGAAATCTAAAATCAGTTATGCCACAGTCAGTTTATCCACAATCAACAACAAGTATTAATCAACTTTATCCAGTTGAATCCCATACTTTTGCCAACCAAGCCTTAAATAAAACTAAGGATTGGTTCTACGGTACAGAAGAATTATTAGATGCTTTACCAAAAGCTTGGACTCGTTCCATGTTGTATTTATTAGTTAGTTTTACTGTCATTATTTTACCTTGGGCAATGTTCACTAAAGTTGATGAAACAGGTGGTGCTAGTGGCAGAATAGAACCTAAAGGTGCAACACAAAAATTAGATAGTGCAGTCACTGGTAAGGTGATTAATGTTAATGTTGAAGAAGGTGAAACTGTTAAAGCTGGACAGGTATTAGTAGAAATGGAATCCGATGTTTTACAAACAGAAATTCAGCAAACAAAAGCAAAATTAGAAGGATTAAAAAATCGCCAATCCCAATTACAGATATTAAAAAATCAAGTATTAATGTCAATTAATATTCAGCGTCAACAGAATCAATCTCAAGCCTTAGAAAAACTGGCTCAAGTTAATCAAGCTAGGCAAACATTGGCAAGTAAAAAAAGTGCTTATACTTTTCAGAATTTGGAGAAATTAGCCCAAATTGATCAGATAAAACAAAATATCCAATCTTCCCAAACTAACTATAAATTAGCTACAAGTCGTTTTCATCGAGATGCATCCGAAGTCAAACGTTATTACCAACTTTCACAAGCTGGAATAGTTCCTCAAATTAAAGTAGTAGAATTAGAAAAAATTGCTGAAGAAAGTCAGCGTCTACAACAAGAAACAAAATTTAATGTTCAGACAGCACAGTTACGATTAACAGAAGAATACACCCGTTATCAATCACTTACCAACCAAGCAAAATCCGATATTCAACAAGCAAGTCTACAACTAAAAGAGCAAGAAAATAGTTACAAAACCACAATTAAATCAGGAGAACTAGCCCTATTAAAAAGTCAAGAACAGGTCAAGGAGTTACAAAATCAAATTACTGCTGTTAACTCAGAAATTATGCAAACAAAGGGACAAATTATTTCCCTCACATTACAGCTAAAACAACGAATTATTCGCTCTCCTATTGATGGTATAATTTTTGAACTACCGATTAAAAAACCTGGTTCTGTAGTCCAACCAGGACAAATGATAGCTCAAGTTGCACCCAAAAATGCCAACTTAATTCTCAAAGCACTGATGCCCAGTCAACATAGTGGTTTTGTCAAGGTGGGAATGCCAGTCAAAATTAAATTTGATGCCTTTCCCTTTCAGGAATATGGCATTATTTCAGGAAAAATTAATTGGATTTCACCTAACTCTAAAACTCAACAAAATACTCCCAATAGGACAGAGAATTATGACTTGGATATTACTATAGAACATCCCTATATTCAAGTTGGGAATAAACAGATTCCTCTCACACCAGGACAAACAGCAAATGCTGAGGTAATTATTCGTCAGCGTCGAATTATTGATTTTATTTTAGACCCATTCAAAAAGCTCAATAAAAATGGCTTAGAACTTTAAATATCCAGTCATTAGTAAAGTTCATCTGCGGGACTTAAAATAAGCGGGCAAGATGCCCGCACCACAAGTATTTACCTATTGGTAACTTGCCAATAAAAAGACAAAATTTAGAATTTTATGTCTAAAAGAAAAGACTTTAATATGCAACTTTTACAATCTTCAACAGAGAATAATGTAAAAATATAGTAGTTAATCCAATTAGATATCCAGAGGATAGAATCATGGAGAAAATAGTCATTAAAGACTTGTATACTGCTCATACAGAAACCTTTATGGATGACTTAGAAGTAACCAAAAAAAGTATTGGTATTGTCTTGGGTGGTACATTTTGGGGACTGAATCCTGGTATTTATATCAATACTGTTTATGATGGTGTAAATACCATCTCTAATACCTACGAAGGAGCAGGTAATTTTCATGATAACAAAATTAATACTGTGGATTATTCTCGGACTAATAATGTTAGATTATATCGTTAAATAGTCTGTGAAATTTCAAGGCTATTCTGTCACAATTTCTAACTAAGGAAATCAAATTATGGCTGCAATTATTATCTCTGACCTCGCACATATTGAAGATAAAAAAACATTTCTTCATAATCTAGATTGCCAATCAATACAACTAATATTAGGTGGATTTGTTCCATTTTTAGGTGGGTTAGGTGGATTAGGTCCTGCTGATTTTGTACAATTAACAACGGTTTATGATGGTATCAATAACCAAGAAACAGCATATAGAGGACCATTTAGTTTCTATGAGAATAAAATTTTGACTGCTGATTTTTCCAGAACAGCTTTTTATTTAATTGTCTAAGGACTCATAACATCAATGTTGGGGTAATTCATGTTGCCCCTACTCAAAAATCATATTAACCCACAGATTTTAAAAGATTATGTCTGATATTTTTAAAATATCCCATCGAGATATTGTTGAACATCTGAAAATATCTTGTCAAATTCCTAGTTTACTAGAAGCAGTAGCCACAGGAAAAATTATTACCAAAACTGCTGAACGGGCAAATATCAAAATTGAAATAGCAGAATTACAAGAGGCCGCCGATAATTTACGATTAGCTAATAATCTAATTAAAGCAGAAGAAACCTGGCAATGGTTACAAAAACATTATCTATCTTTAGATGACTTTGAAGAAATTGCCCGGCTTAATCTCCTATCTGCAAAATTAGCCCATCATTTATTTGCTGATAAAGTTGAATCATTTTTTTATGCCCATCAACTTGATTACAGTGGCGCGGTTACTTATGAAGTAATATTAGATGATGAAGATTTAGCTTTAGAAATATTTTATGCTCTCCAAGAGGGAGAAATTAGTTTTCAACAACTTGCTCGTCAATATATTCTAAATCCTGAAATTAGAAGGGCTGGCGGATATCAAGGTATTCGTAAACGTAGCGATTTTAGACCAGAAATTGCCGCCGCTATTTTTGCTGCTAATCCTCCCCAACTTATCAAACCAATAATTACGCCTAAAGGAGTACATATCATCATGGTAGAAGAAATTATTAAACCAGAATTGAATGAACAAATGCGGGTGACAATTCTAGGTAATTTATTTACAAATTGGCTCAAAGAAGAAGTTAATAAATTAGAAATTGTAGCTATATTAGTAGATGAGATAAATCCCCTTTCTTCTTCAGTGAAAATATTCAGTGAAGCTAGTTAAAATTGGTTAAATAAGGCAGGAGTCTGAGCACGGAAGGTTGAGTTCAGATAGAGATTCAAACCCCACCTGAACGAGAGTTAGCAAATTTGTTTGGGTTTATTCAGGTAATTTATACTGTGCTACTATATGCTTGGCAAATTCTGGTACGTGGGCGGCTAATTTCTCAGCATGGTTTCGCATAACATATAAGTAGTTTCTTGTAAAGTGAGAATCTATAGAAAATTTGGCATATTCTAAGCCTCTAGGTCCGATTTTATCTATGACTACTCCCAGTAATTTCGCTACCCACATCGGTAAAGTAACTGCTTTATCATAAGCTTCTATACCTTGTTGTACCGCAGGTTTACGATCGCCTTGGGACATAACTGGCTGGGTTTGTAGTTGATCTTTGACTAATTCTAACATTTCTTTACCTGTATCATTTCTGACTACTATCCATTGCCAGGGATAGGGTGCGCCCATATAACCCACAACAGATCAGCAAGGGAGTTAACGTAATCAAAGCAACTCATACAGGATGGAGCAAAGACATCTTTAAGTACATTGGTTTTCAGTCCAAAGAAGGGTACGGTTTCTTCTGATCCGTCTTCATGCTTAAAGTGTACTCGGAAGTCTTGCATAAATTCGTAACTAACCACTGTTTCTGGTGATCTGCTGGTGGTTTCTAGGAATTTTTGCAGTCCTGCGCGAGTAACATTATCTACACAAGGAGTTCCTAATACATAGAGTTTTTCTAAACCGAGTTTTTGCTCTACTGCCCGTAATGCTTGGATTTGACAACCTACACCGATAACTAATAAACGTTTCATCCCTGATTGTTCTATCTGTTCTAATACGGATAGGTTGGGGGATAAGGTGGGTTTGTTGACTTTAGCTGCTAGTATTTCTTCAGGTGTGCGGGCGATGATGGGTACTGGTTGAAAGCGATCTTCTTTAGAGTTTTGTACACAAACTACACCTTCTACTAAACCGCGATTGAGCATTTCTATGGCTAGGGTGCTGACGATACCTGTCCATTGTGCGCCTTCTATGGGTTGTATTTTGCGGGCGGCCATCATTTCTTGATGTACGCCAAAATAGAGTTCGTTTTCGTTTTCTAGGTTGCGGGGGCGGTTATGGGTGATGGTTTCTAGTTCGTCTATTCTTTGGGTAATGAAGGCGCACGCTTCTTTGACGTAGTGGATGTAGTAGGTGTCACATAGTCCGCATTC
>JBJTTJ010000041.1:0-15595 GCA_046080125.1 Cuspidothrix sp. | reverse complement strand
AATGGCAAAGAATTGTAATTCCTAGCTTTAGAAAAACATTTCCTCATTGTCAATTTATTGTTACTACTCATTCTCCTCAAGTTTTGAGTGGAGTAAACAGAGAAAACGTATTTATTTTAGAAGATTCAGAAATTGTAGAATTGACACCTCATACTTTTGGGAGAGACAGCAACTCAATTCTGTTTGAAGTTATGGGTGTGGAAAAAAGACCAGTGAAAATGCAAGAAAGAATAGACAAATGTTTTGAAATGATAGATAATGATAACTTAGAAGAAGCTAAACTAGAACTACAAAAGTTATCTGAATTGTTGGGAAATAATGATCCAGAATTAGTTAGAGCTTATACGCTAATTGACTTTTTAAACAGGGTAGAATGAAACGCATTATCAAAGGTTCAGAACCTCCATGTCTTTTAAAATATCGTCAGACACAGGACGCAAACTATGATGATTATCGTCCAAAAGAACCGTTAAAAAAGGCGTTGTTGACTGAACAAGGTTATATTTGTTGTTATTGTATGCAACGAATATCTATAGATAATATGGAAATTGAACATAATAAACCTCAATCTGATAATCGAGATTTACAACTAGACTATAAAAATCTAATAGGTTCTTGTTCAGGTAATAGAGGTCAAGGAAAAAAGAATCTACATTGTAACGCAAGAAAAGGAGATTATGAAGGAACACATAGAAATTATACAATGATTCTCAATCCAGTAGATAGTAATAAGAATTGTGAAAATCAGATTAAATATAGTTCAACTGGAAAAATATTATCTATAAGTGATGATGAAACTATCAATCATGAACTAAATGAAATTTTAAATCTTAACTATCAAACTCTTAGAGAAAATCGTAAAATAGCTTTAGCTACAGTAATTGCAGTATTAAATAAAAAATTTCCTAATAAAACATGGTCAAGTGAAACTATCAAAAAGACGCTAGAAGAACTAAGTACCAAAGATAAAGAAGGTAAATATAGTCCATACTGTCAATATATTGTTTGGTATTTAAGCAAAAGATTAAATAACCCTTAAACCGTGTAATTAGGTACTCTCACATCATAATCAAATCTGATATCTTCTGTAAAAATCATTTAGAAGTTGTCAGGTAGACTTATGAGTAGAATTAACGGTTTTGTAGGTCGTCGTAACTTCTTAAAATTCGTAGGTTTAAGTACCTTGAGTATTGGTACTCTGACTGCTTGTAATGAAATCATAACTAACCGCTCAGAAATTAGAATTCCTGAAAATAATCCTAATCCTAATCCAGTTAGTGCAGAGGAAGCAAAAAGAAGATTAATAGAAGGTAATAGAAGATTTGTTAATCAAAATCGTCAATATCCTAATCAATCAAAAAGACGTTTACAATCACTATCTCAAAAACAATATCCTTATGCAGCAATATTAGGATGTGCAGATTCTCGCGTACCACCTGAAATAATTTTTGATCAAGGATTAGGAGATTTATTTGTTGTGCGCGTCGCTGGTAATATCGCTACTAATGAAACCATTGGTAGTTTAGAATATGCTACCGCTAATTTAGGAACACAACTCATAGTTGTTTTAGGTCATAAAGGATGTGGTGCAGTATCAGCAGCCTTTGACAATCAACCAGATGATGGTAAAATTAAATCTGTAGTTGATGATATTAGGCCAAGTTTATCTCCAAATTCCAGAACAAGACGTAATAATAATGATGTCAATGATGCTAATGATGATAACAATCCCGTAATTAATAATATTGAATACCAAGCTAGAAAATTGCAAAATAACTCACAAATTATAGATAGATTAATCCGTGATGAGCGATTAAAAATTTTCCGTGCTTACTATGATATTAATACTGGTAAAGTTAGATTCTTAACCTGATATTTATCCCGCTTTTTATCTGCGTTTATCTGCGTTTAAAATACCATGAATATTCAACTAACAACCAACCATATAGAAATTATCAAAACCCATGGTCAAATAACCTACCCAGATGAGTGCTGTGGGCTAATTTTAGGTTATAAAAATAATCAATATAAAACGGTAGTAGAAATCATCCCCACAGAAAACGCCTGGAACACAGAAAAAGGTAATTTTACAGCAAACCTAGAAGAATATAGTACCAGAAAAAGATATGCCATATCTCCCCAAATCATGTTACAAATACAAAAAGAAGCTAGAAACCGCAATTTAGATATTATTGGTATTTTTCATTCCCACCCTGACTATTCTGCAATTCCTTCTGAATGGGATAGAATCTATGCTTGGGCAGAATATTCTTATGTAATTGTATCAGTTATTCAGGGTAAAATTGGGGAATTAAATAGTTTCTATTTAGATGATCATCATCAATTTCAACAGGAAATTATAGAGATTGTATGAATCAAGACGTTCTAGCTATAAATATAAATACAAAAAATTAGAATTCTTGGTTTTGTACACTTCCAGAAGATAGAGATAATCTTATATCTTGAGAGAGTGTAAATACTAGCTATATTTCTGCATACTTTAGTTAATAGTAACATTGACTATCGTTATGACTAAAAACATAAAAGAACAAATTCAACAAGATTTGCTGCAAGCTAAAGCAACAGGAGAATTGAAAGCAGAAAATATTCGAGAAATAGTCAAATCTGCCATGTCTCAAGTCGGTTCAGAATTTCAAGCAGGTTCACAGGAAGTGGGTAATTTAGTCAATGATGCTGTTTCTACAGTTATTGATAATGTCCAGGAAAAAGGTAGTGAGCTTAAAGAAGTAGTAGTAGCTGCAATTGAAGGTGCGATGGAAGCTATCAATATTAACAGACATTCATCTATTGTGAATACCCACGCAGAAATCAAACAGCTGCAAGCAAAATTAGATTGGGAAGAAGAACAACTACAGGCGGAAATTGAGGGAGTTTTAACAAACATAGTAGAAACGAGTCAAGATAAATCTAAGGATACAAAAATTGCAATTGATTCAGCCATTGATGCAATTAAAGATAGTGAGGAAGTGGGATTATTAAAAAAACGCTATGCACAATTACAGGCACAATTAGCAATTGTGAGAGCAAATTTATCTGCACGTTATAGTGGTAGTAGTCAACAGGTAGAAGAGTATTTGGATGAGGCTAGGCAATGGTATGATAAATCCCATTTTCCATCTGAATCTGTAAGTTTGCAGGTAAAAGAAAAATATTCTTTTCTTGAACAACAGTTAGCAAATGCAGGTGCAGCATTAGCTAAAAAAGAACGCCAGTTAAAACAAACTTTGCGAGATTTACTATTAGCTACGGCTGATTTATTCAAAGATAAAGAAATTAGGGATGACTTGTCCGAAAATTAATGTAGAGACGTTGCATTTAAGACCGTTCCCTGTAGAGGCGAACGGCCGTTCACCCCTACAGAAATCCTGAATTGATTAATTATTACTACCCAACAGAAACAAACTAATTAATGTCCCACTATTCCAAAGACTGTGAAGTAACATAGAGGAAAGTAAATTGCGCGATCGCGTGTAAACTATTCCTAATACCATTCCTAAAGCTGTAAGTGGGAGTACTTCTGATAAACTCAGGTGAGCAGCCGCAAATAATAAACTACTCATGAAAATTGCCCCCCAAACAGAGGTATAACGAGTCAAGGATGGTAATAAAAAGCCACGAAACAGAAATTCTTCAAAAAATGGCGCAGCTATGGCGGCGGTAAAGAAAAATATCCCCAAAGCTATATTATCCTGGTTTTCTAATGCCATTTGTAAGAGTGAATTACTACCGCCTTGTCCTTGCCATAATTTTTGATTAATTAAGGATACTATCACCACGATAGGTAAAGCACTACAATAGCCACCTAATCCCCACAAAAACCAATTACTCAAAAAATTGAAGCTAAACCAGTTTTGAGGAAGGGGGAAAAAACCCTTAATAGAAAAGTACAGAACTGATAAAGAACCGCAAGCAACTGATAGATAGGTAATTAAAACAACAAAAGCACCAATTCTGGAATTATTGGGATCACGCGGGATAGGTAACAAAGATAATAATTCTGGTACAAATAATTGCCCCATCAGTAAAAAACCCAGCACAAAAACCTGAATGATTATTTCCCAATTCCAGGGCGTTGACCATACTAAATCCCCATTGGTAGCTAATAGAGATTCTCGACCTTTAACCAAGCGTTGAATTAATAAAACAATGAGTAAAATCAACCCGATTAAGGCTGATAAACTGGGAATAGTAGCAATTATTGTTAATTTTAACAATGCTTTGGTTGCTGCTTCTTGTTCAGCTATTTTCAGAGATAATAAGGCTTCTGGACGTTGTTGAATTTGATATAATTGTGCTAGGGCTGTAAAGCGAAACCAACTATCTAAATTTTGTTGAATTATTTTTTCTGCTTTGGGAAATAACTGCGGGGATTTACTCCAAATTCCAGTTAAAATTTGGGCGGTTTGTTGATATTTAGGGTCAATACCTGGATATTGTTGTAGTTGATTCCAAGTTTCTACAGCTTTATCTATTTCCTGTTGCTGTGTTTGCAAAATTCCCAAACGTAAATCTACTTCTGCTAACAGTTTTTTTGCTGTTTGAATGGACTTTTGTAAACTTTTTTCCTGTGGCAAAATTGACTTAATATTTGAAGATTCTATTTCAGTTAGTTTCTTCTTATTTGTTTGTAAACTGGTTTTAACAGATTCACTAGCTTGTTCATATTGCTTGATAGCGCTTTCTAGGGGATTTGCACCCAGAATAGATTCCTGAATCTTTTGAATGTTTTGATCATTACTGTTTTCTAGTTGCCAGGCTTGAGCTTGTAAAATCAGATTTGTTTGGTATAATTCCAAACGACTTTGAAATTGGGGTTTTTGCCAGCTACTCAATAGTGATGCACCGGAGGATATCATGGCTAATAAAGTTAGCCCAATTAACAACCATCGTTTAATTGTCATTCATTTGCCTTTAAATTAAAATACATACTGTATTATAATCTAAGGTGGAGGATAATTAAAAAAGTGTTAGGTTTTCTGATCCCAACCTGCACATTAAAATCTAAAATTACCAGTCAATTAGTAAAATGTTTTTTAGAAATTCTTTAGAAAATCAACTTCAGCAGTGGGATAACACCATTAAAAGTCAGCCGAATAATGCTAATGCTTATGTTAGGCGAGGAATGGTTTATTTTAAATTAGCCAACATTGAAGCATCTATTCAAGATTTTGATCAAGCCGAAAAATTAGATGCTAATATTACTCCCTATCTTTGGCAACGCGGGTTAAGTTATTCTTAATCAAAATTTAGAATATATAACTCCTGTTGTCTCCCGTCCCAGTCAGATACGTCGGGGTACGGTTCAATTTGATCCGGCTTTATCCTCTGCTTTTAGTGCATTTGCCCGTCGTCGTCAATGTACGTGTTTGTTGGTAAATGATGATTTGGAACTGTTTCATGTAGTTACTGATGCGGTGGAAATTATACAAGTTCCAGAGGGACAAATGACAAGAGCGATCGCTGATTTGGTCCCACAAACGCTGAAATTACCAATTAATACCGCACTACATCGCGCCAAGCGGGAACGCAAACCAGTTCTATATGGCAATATTCACTTAAATCAAGGCGATCGCATTCGCAGTGTTAATTTAGAAGTTACCTATTATTCCGGTGATACCCGAATGACCGACTTCTTCATGTTAATTATTGAAAATGAAGAACGTCCTTCTTCCCCAAATCGTCCTGAACCATTTCAGCAAGATGCAGAAGCAACTCAACGTATTATAGATCTAGAATATGAATTGCAACAAACTAGGGAAAATTTGCAAGCTACTATTGAAGAGTTAGAAACCACCAATGAAGAACAGCAAGCTACTAATGAAGAACTCCTAGCTTCTAATGAAGAGTTACAAAGTACCAATGAAGAACTTCACTCCGTTAACGAAGAACTATATACAGTTAATACCGAGTATCAAACGAAAATTCGGCAATTACTAGAACTATCTAACGACGTGGATAATTTACTCAGAAGTAGTGAAATAGGGGTGATTTTCCTAGATCGAGAACTGGGAATCCGCAAATTTACCCCCGCCGCCACACCAGCTATTAACCTGTTAGAAACCGATGTCGAACGTCCCATTCAACACATCACCCACAACATGAATTGTAGTAATCTGCTGCAATTATTACAGCAGGTAGTAGAGACAGAACGCCCCATTGAACAAGAAGTAAAACTGAATAATACTGAAAACCATTTATTAATGCGGTTGTATCCCTATCTTAGAGATGATGGCCAAGCGGATGAGGTAGTGATTACCTTTGTTAATATTAATGAAATTAAACAAGTACAACAAGCTTTACAACGCCGCACGGAAGAATTAGAAAAACTCTACAATACAAATCCCGTCGGGTTGGTACTCCATGACGAAGAATTATGCTTTGTGCGTATCAATGAAGCCATGGCAGAAATTAATGGCTTGCCACCTAATGCACATCTTGGTAAACAACTACGGGAAGTATTACCAGAGTTAGCTGATCGGTTAGAACCAATTTTACGTCATGTATTAACCCAGGGAAAACCAATTCGTAATATAGAGATTTCCGGGTCTACACCGGCTCAACCCAATGTCCAAAGACATTGGATTGCTAGTTATTATCCGGTTAGTCAGCCTGATGGGGGTAAAGCGGTTAGTGCTGTAGTGGTAGAAGTAACGGAACTTAAACAAGCTCAAATGGCTTTGCGTCAAAGTGAAGAAAGATTACGTGCTTTGATGAACTCCAGCCAAACAATTTTATTTAGTTGTCAACTCAGTGGCGATTATCAGGCCACTTTCATCAGTGAAAATGTGGAACTGATTTTGGGTTATTCACCCCAGGTGTTTATAGATGAGGGTGGATTTTGGTATGAGTATATCCATCCTCAAGATAGAGATAGGGTATTAACAGGATTGGCCAGTTTAGAATTGGGCAGTACCTACTCCTTAGAATATCGCTTACGGTGCGCTAATGGGGAGTATCGCTGGTTCTTTGCCCAGTTGCGATTAATTACAGGTCAACAGGACGCGCCTTTAGAATGTGTGGGTTATTTGGTAGATATTAGCGATCGCAAAACCGCCGAAAAAATCCTTGAACAACAGGTACAAAGAGAACGATTATTAAAACAAATCACTGATGAAATTCGCCAAAGTCTAGAACCTCAAAAACTATTTGAAACTGCTGCTAACCGCATCGGTGAAACCTTTAAAGTAGATCGCTGTTTGCTGCATACTTATGAGATTGATCCAGTAGAAAATTTACCAGTAGTAGCAGAATATTTAAGTCCGGGAATAGCTTCGATTACAGGATTATTAGGACCAATTGCGGGGAATCCTAAAATTGATCAAATTCTCCAGCAAGATACAGCGATCGCTATTGATAATGTATTTAGTGACCCATTAGTATCATCAGGTGTGAAAATTTCTCAACAAATCGGACTGCAATCAATATTAGCCATTCGCACATCCTACCAAGGCAAACCTAATGGTCTAATTTGTTTACATCAATGCTATCATCCCCGCCACTGGACCAGAGAAGACATCATTCTGCTGGAATCTGTAGCCGCTCAAGTTGGCATTGCGATCGCCCATACCAAACTCCTTCAGGAAGCCAAACAACGGCAAATAGAACTAGCTCAACAAAATTTAGCCCTGGAAGCAGCCACAGAAAAAGCTCAAGCCGCAAGTCGTACCAAAAGTGAATTTCTCGCCAACATGAGTCATGAAATTCGCACACCCATGAATGCGATTCTAGGATTTGCTGAACTGTTACAAAGTCTCGTCAGTGATAACTTAGCCCAAAGTTATCTTCAAGCCATACAAACCAATGGCCGCACCTTATTAACCCTCATCAACGACATCCTGGATTTATCCAAAGTTGAAGCCGGGAAACTTAAACTCAACTATGAATCTGTCAATCTTCCCTCCCTAGTGCAAGACATTCAACAAATGTTTGTGCCAAGAGCTAAAGAAAAAGGATTGTTTTTAGATCTCCAAGTTGATCAATTTATTCCTACAGAAATATATATTGATGAAGTACGTCTGCGACAGATTTTGGTAAATGTTGTCGGCAACGCCATCAAATTTACTGAAAAAGGCGGGATCACTATGGCAGTTCATAGTCCCATCCGTACCAAAATTAACAATCTAGCACATTTGGAAATAGCCGTTTCTGATACTGGTATTGGCATCTCCCCACGGGATCAAATCTTAATTTTTGATGCGTTTCGCCAAAGTCAAGGACAAAGTAACCGCAAATATGGCGGTACTGGATTAGGATTAACGATTAGCCGACGATTGACACAAATGATGGGTGGTACAATTGAAGTCATCAGTGAATTGGGACAAGGGACAACCTTTACTTTAATATTTCCCGAAATCACAGTTACTCAAACTACCTCAGATTCACCATCGTCAACCAGACAAAATCATGATTTAAGTAAATTATCGCCTCTCAAAATTCTCATTGTTGATGACGTACAATCTAACCGGGATTTACTGCACGCCTATTTTAATTCCACCATCCATCAACTGATGATGGCAGATAATGGTGAGGTTGCTTTCCAATTAGCCATAGAACATCGTCCGGACCTGATCTTACTAGATTTAGTCATGCCGCAAATGGACGGACTAGCAGTTTTGCGAGCACTAAAACAAAATCCCATCACACAAAATATTTGCATCATTATGATAACGGCTTCTATTCAGGAACAAGACTTT
Source organism: Cuspidothrix sp. (assembly GCA_046080125.1). GTDB lineage: Bacteria > Cyanobacteriota > Cyanobacteriia > Cyanobacteriales > Nostocaceae > Cuspidothrix. Next base: position 6,881 of record JBJTTJ010000041.1, on the reverse strand, counting down.
GAAGAATTACAAACCCTCGCCCAAGGATTCTTACGCAAACCTGTCAGTCGTCAGGATCTTTTAAATGAGTTAGAACGGTTATTTCCCAACCAGCTATTAACACGGTCTAATCCGGGTTCTTTATCAGATACAACCACGCCTAAAATGTCGCCTCAAGCATTGGCTAGGCTACCAGAACTGATAAAATTACTCCAGCAGGAAAAAGCATCAGTTTGGAAAACTTTGCATCAAACCCTGTTAATAGACCAATTACGAGCCTTTGCCCTAAGATTACAAAGCTGGTCACAGCAATATGAATGTCCCTATTTAGGAGAATACGCCACCATCCTCAAAAACCAAATTGATACCTTTGATTTGGCTTATCTTGCAAATACTGTGGCTGATTTCCCCCACATTATTCAAAGATTACAAAAATTTTTATCTTGAAAGCTGATTATAAATGCTACAAATTGCCAAAACCCTGAATCGGTTTGGTCTTGATATTTAGAAAATTGCAAAGGTTCATGCTACGAAAAGTAAAATATCCCAACCTCTCCTCCCTGTTCCCTTGTCAATGACGACAATTTTTAACGCCAACCTACTTAAATAATGGAAAAAGTTACTTTTAATCCTCAAGATTGTACTATATTAATTGTTGATGACCTGATTCAAAATATTCAGGTCTTAGGCAGAACTTTAGAAACACAAGGTTATTCTATTACCTATGCCTTAAGTGGTAAAGAATCTCTACAACGTCTGCAAGCTATTCAGCCAGATTTAATTTTATTAGATTTATTAATGCCTGAGATGAGTGGCTTAGAAGTTTGCGAAATTATTAAAAAAAATCCTGAATATTATCATATACCAATTTTGTTTCTGACTGCCAGTCATGAAGAAGAACATCTAATAGAAGCATTTGAAAAAGGGGCGGCTGATTATGTAACTAAGCCTTTTCGTGCTACAGAATTATTAGCTAGAGTTCGCACACATATTCAACTTAAACGCCAAACTCGCCAGTTACAACAAAGTGAACAGAAACTCAATACCATTATTACTTATATTAAAGATGGGATTTTAATTATTGATAAGACAGGAGTTGTTAAGTTTGCTAATCCTGCCGCAGCCCAAATGTTTGATCGCCAATTACCCGATTTAATTAACCATGAATTAGGACTGCCCATTGTAGTGGAGAAATTTGCCGAAATTGATATTATTCGTTCCAATGGCATTCTCGGCCGTGCAGAAATTAGTGTTGCTAATACTGAATGGTTAGAACAACAAGTATCTATTGTTTCGATGCGGGATGTTAGCGATCGCAATCAAATTGAAAAAAAATTGCGAATTGCCTTAAATAAACAGAAAGTATTAAGTCAAAAACTCAAAAAAATAGCCAATACCGACGTATTAACAGGAATTGCCAATAGACGACATATTTTGTTTCTTTTGAAAAAAGAATTCCAACGTAGTCAACGTTATCACCAAAACTTTTCAGTTCTCATAATTGATGTTGATCATTTTAAATATGTTAATGATACCTACGGACATCCCATCGGTGATATTGTACTAAAGGAAATATGCCAATTTTTAGTTAGTTCTTTGCGAAATGTTGATACAGTTGGGCGTTTGGGTGGTGAAGAATTTATTGTCATTTTACCAGCTACAGAGTTAGAGGGAGCAATAGAACTAGCCCAACGTCTGTGTACACAAATTCGGGATTTAGATATAGATATCACCCATAAAATAGTAAAAATTACTGTTAGCATTGGAGTTACAAGTTATCAAACCAATGATGTCAATGATACAGTCATTTTACAACGGGCTGATGATGCCCTTTATCAAGCTAAGGAAACAGGACGCGATCGGGTAATTGCAATCTCTGCGTAATGTGGGTGTTGAAATTAGTGTAGAGGCGTTCCAACACAACGTCTCCACAATCTTTTGTACCAAATTCTATTACATCAGTCTTCTTTTTACCTCCTCAGCTAAATCTGCCAAATCTACCTCTATTTGTTCACCTGATTTTAAATCCTTTAATGATGATTTTTCTGCCGCAGCTTCATCAGCACCAATAATTACACAAAATCTAATTCCTAGTTTATCTGCTGCTTGAAATTGTTTACCTAATTGCTTTTTCTCAAAGTTAGTTATCACATTAATTCCTGCTTGTCTTAATTGTTGTGATACTTTTAAGTAAACAGGTATTAAATCTTCCTGTATATTTACTACCATTACTTGCGCTGGCGTGGCAGATAACGTATTAAGAATACCTGCTTTTAACAAGCGACTAATTAACCGAGTTAAACCGATAGAAATACCGACTCCCGGCATTTTTTCCCCTAAAAACATTCCCACTAATTCCTCATATCTACCACCGGAACAAATACTACCTAAAGGTTCATGGCCAATTAATGTAGTTTCATAAACCGTGCCAGTATAGTAATTTAAACCCCGTGCAATAGATAAATCCACACAAAAACGTTTATCAGCAACTCCTAAATTTCTCACTCCATTAATTACAGTTTCTAATTCAGCAACTCCTAAAATCAACTGTTCTGCATCTGGTAAATTATTGGCTAAACGTTTGAGTTTATCTAAAATATGATCAACATTACCATTAATTTTTATAAACTCAATAATTTTCTCTGTTTGTTCCGAGGAAATACCTGCTTTATCTAATTCTTGTTTTACTTTCACTTCACCGATTTTTTCTAAATTATCAATAATGCCAATACAAGCTTTAATTTGGTTTTCTGCTATACCTAAAGATGCAAAAAACCCCGTGAGAATTTTTCGGTTATTAATGCGAATCACAAAATCACCGATATTAATTGCCTCAAGGATTTCGGTAATAATTGCCGGCATTTGGGCATCATATAATAAACTCAGTTTACCACGGGCGACAACATCAATATCACATTGACGAAACTGGCGGAAACGTCCATCCTTTGCCCTTTCTCCCCGAAAAACCATATCCATTTGATAACGAGCAAAGGGAAAGATTAATTCATTCAAATGACGGGCAATATAAGCCGCAAAAGGCACAGTTTGATCAAATTTTAAAGCTCTGGCTTCCGAACCAGTTTCTCCCGATTTATCCTTTTCAGCTTGGCGATTTGGTGGTAAGATCGGGTCAATACCATAAATAATATTGTCACCTTGATTGCCCTTAGCTTGCAAAACTTCCAACCGTTCTACTGCTGGGGTTTCAATGGGTGTAAAACCATAACTTTCAAAAACTTTACGAATTATATCTAACAAGTATACCTCTAGTCGCTTTTCACTGGGGAGAAATTCGGGAAAACCGCTAGGGGTAGAAAAGTTAATTCTGTCAGTTTTTGTCATATTTTTACCTTGTTTATTGAGAATTTAATCAAAGCACATTAAGTAATGTCAAAAAAATTAAAATTCGTAGTGAGGACTTCAGTCCTCAAATGAGAAATAAATTCCTCACTACAGGATAAGGCCTTTTCTCCTGACTTCAGTCCTCAAATGAGAAATAAATTCCTCACTACAGGATAAGGCCTTTTCTCCTGACTTCAGTCCTCAAATGAGGAATAAATTCCTCACTACAGGATAAGGCCTTTTCTCCTGACTTCAGTCCTCAAATGAGGAATAAATTCCTCACTACAGGATAAGGCTTTTCTGGCTCGTGATCTATACCTATTCTTCATTAAACCACCAAGGATCTTTATTTGTATTGGTTTTAATTAAAAAGGCTTTTTTTCTGAGAAAACGTTTGAACCCTGATGTACCCATCCGTGAACCTCCCAAACCAGAAAATTTAAAAGAGTTTTTCTCGCCTTCATGCATCATTGCTGTTAAACCAGCATCATTAATACTAATAGCACCTACATCTAATTGCATCCCAATTTCTAATGCTAATTCCGTTGATTCACTAAATATAGCAGCACTGAGTCCATAAATAGAATCATTGGCTAAATCTATGACTTCTTCTATGGTCGAAAAAGACATAGTTGGCATAATTGGACCAAATGTTTCTTCGGTCATAATCTTCATAGAATGGTTAACATTAGTGATAACTGTAGGACGACACCACCAACCGCCACCTATTTCTTCTACTTTACCACCACAATGAACGATTGCACCTTTGTTAACGGCATCCTGTAGATGTTCATTAATAATAACAGCTTGTTTTTCTGAAACTATCGGACCTATTTCTCCACTTTCTACAGTGGGATAGGCTAATTGCAAATGATGGGCTTTAGCGACTAATTGGTGATAAAATTTTTCAAAAATAGATTCAGCTACATAAATTCTTTCAATTGATACACATGACTGACCTGTATTGATAACTGAACCCCATAAAATGGCGGAAGTTGCTAAATCTAAATTAGCTGATTCTAACACAATGGCTGGATCTTTTCCACCTAATTCTAAACAGGCAGGAATAAAGTTTCTTGCGGCTGTTTCTGCTACTATTCTGCCTGTTTCTACGCTACCTGTAAAGCAAATCAAATCTACATCTTCTATTAAATTTGCTCCTGTTTGTCCTGCACCTTCCACAAAATTTAAAACATCTCGTAATTGAGGAACTATATTTAATGTATTCATTAAAGGTGCTACAAATCGGGGTGTAATTTCACTAGGTTTGACTATTACTGCACAACCAGCTAATAACGCAGGAATTGTATCAATTGTAGATAATAAAAGGGGTAAATTCCAAGGACTAATAATACCAACTAAATTATAAGGAACTGTTGTTTGCTGCAAAGAAATAAAAGGAATAGATGTATTTTTAGCTGGTTCTTGTAATAGTTGGGGAGCTAAATTACACCATCTATCAATACTATTTAAAAAAGAGTCTATTTCTAAAATAGATGTTGATAATCTACCTGTATCATTAACTAAGGCATCTGTCAATTGTTGACGATCTGATAATATCGCTTGTTGCCATTGTTTGAGGGCGGCAATTCTACCCTCAATACCTATTTCTTGCCAGGCAATTTGTCCTCTACGGAGGCGGTGACATTGCTGGGAAAGTAATTTTGGCGGTGGAGGAAGGATGACATAATCAAATTTTCCGGTGCGGGGGTTGCGAACTTCAATTGGTTTTGTCATTAGTCATTAGTCAGTTGTCAGTTGTCAGTTGTCAGTTGTTCGTTGTCAGTGTGAATTATTTAAACCTGGTCGTTGGCGATCGCTCCCTAATCCTGGTAAATTAATCTCAGTAAAAGCGACCACCCTTTCACCTGCCCCTGTTTCCCCCATTTATTGTATTGTCAAAATAGTCCATTTTATAGTTACTTGTATGTCTGCTGGCCAAAAACTCCGCGAATTACTTGCACGCCCTAAAATTATGGTTATTCCTGGCGTTTATGACTGTTTGAGTGCCAAACTGGTAGAAAAAGCTGGTTTTGATGTCGCTGCTACCAGTGGTTTTGGAATTGCTGCTTCCACCTTGGGTTTACCTGACTATGGTTTTCTCACCGCTACGGAAAATTTAGCCACAGTTGGCCGCATAGCTCAATCAGTTAATATACCATTAATTGCGGATTGTGATACTGGTTATGGCAATGCTTTAAATGTGATGCGAACTGTTAAGGACGCGATACAGTTGGGTTTAGCGGGGATAATTTTAGAAGACCAGGAATGGCCGAAGAAATGCGGACATTTTGCAGGTAAAAGAGTAATTTCCATGACCAAACAAGCGGGGAAAATTCGGGCAGCCGTCAAAGCACGTAGTGATAACAGTCTGGTAATTATAGCGCGAACAGATGCCCGTGCGCCATTAGGATTAGATGAAGCTATTAATCGGGGTAAAGCATATATCAATGCTGGAGCAGATGTTTTATTTGTGGAAGCACCCCAATCCGTGGCAGAATTGGAAATTATAGCCGCTAATTTTCCTGATATACCACTGGTAGCAAATATTGTTGAAGGTGGTAAAACTCCCGCCATTTCCCCCGCCGAATTGCAAAATTTAGGGTTTAAAATTGTCTTTTTTCCTTTGACTGCATTGATGGCTGTAACTGAGGTAATGAGTGTGTGTTTTCGTCATTTGAAAGCAGAGGGAAGAACTGATAATTTATCTGGTTTGATGAATTTTCAGGATTTTCAAGAATTGATGAATGTGCCACAATTTCTAGCGATGGAAAAGGAGTATAAGGAATAAAAAATTAACAGCATTAATAATTATGTTCGATAATTCACTGTAGGAAGATGACGACCTACATACCCAATAATAACTTTTCCTGGTTTCAATGGAAAGAAATGAATCCGCCAGTTACAAAACCTTAATTTAATATGACGTTCAAATAAACGTTTCTCATCATCAGGACAAGTAAATGTTCTTTCTTGTTTATATTGGTTTAGGGTTGGTTCACTTTCTCCAGATTCATCAAGAGAATAACCTGTGACACTAAATCCTCCATTTTTCCAATTTTGAGAACATTTCTGAAGTTCAACTAGGGTTTTATATACTGGTGCTAATTCTAATTGTCTATATTGAATATTTTCCAACTGTTTGCTGGCATTATCACAAAATTCTAGATTAGGAAATAACTCTTCTCTTCTATCCCAAATATCCTCACCATCAACAATAGCTTCTTGAATTTTCTCTTGTATATTATTTTTGTGATAAATTTTACGAAAAGCACTTTTTCCAAAGAGATCATAAGCTGCCAGCATTGCGGTTTTAAATTTTTCCTGGATATTTGTTATTTCTGTATCAGTCAGGCTATATTAATTTTATCTGGGTCATATTCAAAAGTTACTTTTTCATATTGTTCATCATCACTATTTTCTAAATCTAAAACTTCATTATCATTTGAATCTGTCACGGCATTTACTCCTTACTAATTTTACTTATACCCATCTCACCTCCATCACATCTAAAATTGATAATATCGCATTTTTAACCCAAAATCAAAATAATATCACGC
>JBJTTJ010000040.1:0-20552 GCA_046080125.1 Cuspidothrix sp. | reverse complement strand
GGGTACAGAGATAAAGCGACTAGAGAAATCGGCCTTTGTGTTTCTAAGACCTTGTTGAGGATTATTCCTGGTACTACTTCAGATTTAGGAGGGAGAATACCGCGACGCAATAAAACTTTACCTTGATAGTAGACTATGAGTGATCGCGTCACTGTATTTGTTAATAATAACCGCGATGCCCAAGCTAATTCTATTTTCGCCGTTTCTGGTAAATCTGCTGCTAAAAAAAATCCCTCTTCCCCAATCAATTCTACTGTCTCCGGTGTGCGTGGCTGTACCTGTTGCCAGATTAAACCAGTTAAAATTAAGACCGCACTTAAAATCACTCCCAGCACATCTCCTCTTGCTTGAGAGTTTGTCAGTTCCGGTGTTAATGAGCGATTTATTAACAAAAGTACGGCACCCAAACCCCCAACTACTAAGGGTAAACGCCGTAAAACTCGATTGGGATCTGATTTTATCATTAGTCAGTTGTCAGTTGTCAGTTGTCAGTTGTCAGTTGTCAGTTGTTGGTTGTTGGTTGTCATTGGCAAAATTCTTTCTCCCCTACTTCCCTTACTCCCTCTGTCATCTGTCCCCTGTCACCTAAATTCTACTCTTCTCCTGGTTCTAGGATGCGTTGGAACAGATAACCAGTACCTCTAGCGGTGAGAATTAGTTCTGGGTTGCTAGGATCATCTTCCAATTTTGCCCGTAATCGGGAGATATGTACATCAACAACGCGGGTATCTACATGACGTTCGGGAGTATATCCCCATACTTCTTGCAAAATTTCAGAACGGGAAAAAGCTTCACCGGAACGACTGACTAACAATTCTAACAAACTAAATTCCATCCCAGTTAGGCGAATGCGTTCATCACCTTTATAAACTTGGCGCTTATTTGTATCAATTCTGATAGTGCTAACATGAATCACCCCGGAACTGGGAATACCATTGGCACCCGTTTTGTCTACCCGTCTTAATACGGAACGAATTCGCGCTTCTAGTTCTTTGGGTGAGAATGGTTTAACTACATAATCATCTGCCCCCAATTCTAAGCCTGTGATGCGATCTGCTACATCTCCCAAAGCTGTGAGCATAATAATGGGGACATCGGATTCTTTGCGTAGTTCTTGACAAACGCCATAACCATCGAGTTTTGGCATCATTACATCTAAAACTACCAGGTCTGGTTCAGCTTTGCGAAATATATCTAAAGCTTCCTCACCATCTCCTGCTGTCACCACATCGTAGCCAATCATGGAAAGGCGTGTTTCCAAAATCCGACGAATGCTGGCTTCGTCGTCTACCACTAGGATTTTTTCTTTATGACTTTCCAAGTTCTCTAATACTCCCTAACTAAAATTTTTCATGATTAATTTTTAATATCATAATATTAAGATATTATTGCCTCAATTGATTTGGAAAAAGCCTCTAACTATGACTATTATTTGGATTTTTGTTTTTTCCAAAAATTAACAAAAAATTAAGATTCCTAAATAAATTTTTTTCACCATGGCCAAGACAAAAATCATTTATGTCTGCAGTAATTGTGCGGCAGAATTCTCCCAGTGGTTCGGAAAATGTTCCAATTGCGACACTTATGACTCTTTGGTTGAACAAAATATTAGTTCTTTTATTACTGATATTCCCAGTCGGGGTGGGGTGGGTAACTGGCACGCTGTCCCAGGTAATGTTAAGTCTAATAGTAAACCTGCTAAGGCTAGATCGGCTTTGACTTTCGATCAAATTAGCGATCGCCAAATAGCCCGTTGGGAGTCTGGTTATGGCGAATTGGATCGGGTTTTGGGTGGGGGGGTTGTTCCTGGCTCAATGGTACTCATTGGCGGCGATCCTGGCATTGGTAAATCTACTTTATTACTGCAAGTCTCCAACCAATTGGCTCAGAAATACCGGATTCTCTATATCACCGGTGAGGAGTCTGGACAACAGGTGAAATTGCGTGCTTCTCGGTTGGGAATGTCCAAACCCCCCCAGGTAGTCACACAAGATGACGACAATAAAGATATTGAAACTACACCCAAAAATCCTCAACAACTCATAGACCCTGATCGTATAGGCGCGGATTTATATGTTTTGCCAGAAACAGATTTAGAGGAAATTTTGCGAGAAATAGACTCTCTTAAACCTAATGTAGCTGTAATAGATAGTATCCAAACAGTATTCCTACCAGCTTTGACATCAGCCCCAGGTTCAGTTTCTCAAGTCAGGGAATGTACCGCAGCTTTGATGAAAGTGGCAAAACACGAGGATATTACTATGTTAATTGTTGGTCATGTCACCAAGGAGGGGACGATTGCTGGACCGAGGGTATTGGAACATCTAGTAGATACTGTATTGTATTTTGAAGGTGATCGCTTTGCTTCCCATCGCCTATTAAGAACTGTAAAAAACCGTTTCGGAGCAACACACGAAATTGGTATATTTGAAATGGTGTCTCAAGGATTAAGAGAAGTTGATAATCCTTCGGAGCTATTTTTGGGCAATCGTGATGATCCGGCTCCGGGTACAGCAATTGTAGTAGCTTGTGAAGGAACAAGACCAATAGTAGTGGAATTACAAGCTTTAGTTAGCCCTACTAGTTATCCCTCTCCTCGCCGGGCTGCCACAGGTATAGATTATAATCGCTTAGTACAAATTCTCGCCGTGTTAGAAAAGCGTGTGGGTATACCCATGTCTAAATTAGACTCCTATGTTGCCTCTGCGGGAGGATTAAATGTAGAAGAACCAGCAGTAGATTTAGGAATTGCAGTGGCGATTGTAGCCAGTTTCCGAGATCGGATAGTTGATCCTGGTACAGTATTGATTGGGGAAGTAGGATTAGGTGGACAAGTGCGATCAGTTTCCCAAATGGAACTAAGATTAAAGGAAGCTGCGAAACTGGGTTTTAAACGCGCTATAGTCCCCAAGGGGACAAAATTCCCGGAACTTGGTATTGAAATACTATCAGTAGGTAAAGTCATAGATGCGATTATTGCTGCTGTCCCTCATCAGGAATTAACAGCAGAAGATTTAGAACCAGATGAGGATGAATAATCACAGATCAGAATTGCGGATATTTTTTTAAGTTCTGGTTTGTGTCTTCTGCCATTAACAGTTAACAAGGCGATCGCACTGGTCGAGATTAGACTAATCCTGTTAGCCTGTGAACTAGATCAGCTGAAAAACCTTTAATTTGGATAATTAATACAGGCAGGATGCCTGTACCACAAGATTTTTACTTGTTGGCAATATGCAAGTTAAATTTCTAACAGCTTAGTTGCGACACTTTTAGGATGAAGCATGGATAAAAGCTAACTTTTATCAACATTAGTTAGCTTTTTTGTATCGGACATCTGCGCCAGTGTCTTTAAGCAGAAGCAGAATTAGCGGATTCCATAGCCTTTTTGGAAGCATCCGTGCTACCCATACGAATTTCGGAAGTGAAGGAAGCCATGCTAAAGCCACCAAACCGTTTAAGAACACTTACTCGCATCCGCAGGTTAGGACTAGCAAACCATAGTCTTTCTTCAGACCACATAGTTTCATACTCAGTAATCAGAGTTAAAGCACCGTCATCGCCCATTTTATAGCTGCCCGCAACGGGGGCCTTTTCCGCATAACCCATTTCCCGGAGTAATTTACCTTCATTTGGGTTGTCTGTATTGGGGACTGTGGCTAAAACAGTAGAACCTTGATGTTTTTCTTCATCCCATTCCATTGTGCCGTTCCAGGTGACTCGTGCCCCACAGGAAGCAGTATTAGGGTCAATTTCATACTGTTGACAGAGTTTAATGACTTCTGGATGGTCAGCAGCTAACATTTCGATGAGGATGTCTGATTTGCCGTCTTCTGACTGCTTAAATGCTAAGTGGTGACTGGTGCGATGGGAAAACCACTTACCAGCACTTAACTCAAAAAATTCTTCAATGTTCATGAATAAATTCGCCCTGCATCACAATCTTGATAACCTCTTTATATTATTAAAAACTAGGAAGAGACTTTATTTTCAACTGAGATTATCTGTTTCCTCCAGTCTTTGCAGAGAAATCCTTGCTGCTTGGGCAACATTCTCATGACTATCTTTTTCTAGATATTTGAGTGCTGAAATACTTTTAGGTGTGGGTAAATTTCCTAAAGCTTCAGCCAGACGTTGCCGGACCAACCAATCCTCTGATTGGGCAAAGCGGAGAATATGGGTGACAGAATCTAAATCTCGGATTTCGCCTAAGGCGGAAATAGCAGCTTGTTGAATGACTATTTCTTCACTATCTAAAGCCCGAATCAGAATATCATGGGCGCGAGGATCTTTAATATTACCCAAGGATACAGCAGCACTAAACCTGACTAGCCAGTCCGTATCTTCATAAAATGCCCGTGATAGGACTTCTACGGCTCTGTTATCTTCAAGATATCCCAAAGCTCCGGCTGCATCAGCACGAATGCCATAATCTGGATCTGTTTCCAGGATTTTCACCAGGATAGGATAGCACTCTGGGGTTTTTTTAATACCCAAGGCAAAGATAGCCATTGAGCGCAGTTGTAGAGATTGATCATCTAAAACCTTTTTTATTAAAGGTACAGCATCACGAGCCGGTATATGACGCAAACTAGCAAGAGCTATCATGCGATCGCGTAAGTTCGGACTTTCTAACTGAGCCGAAATTATTTCTAAACTTGGAGCAGTCATGTATTTGACAGTATTTTCTTAACTCATCTTTACTTTAACGTAATCCTGGCAATCTATTTGTGGTTTTGTAATTGTGCATCATAACATCAGTAAGTGCTGTACTTGTGATGTTGCCTCTGGTTTAATTAGCGAATCTCAAAAATTTACCATTCTGGCGGCGGATAATTCCCAAATTGCAGATTTAGGATTAGCAGGATGGCATAACAAAATTGAACAACTAGAAATCGCTGGTTATCGTAGTTTGATTAAAGTTGCTCAACAGCTAGGACAAAACCAAGTTATTCAATTGTTAGAACAAAACCTGCACCAAGAAGAACAAACATCACAAAAACTAGAGGAGTTGATAATGCAGTTACTTCCAGACCTAAAAGCAACTGAAGGTAAGACTTCCGCTAAATCTCGTTAGGTCATTTTATTCCTCAACAGAAATCCCCAACTTTCAATAGAAAGTGGGGATTTTTAGCAATTAAATCTGAAGAATTTATAGGACTCCTACTTGATTTTTATTAGCGTAGCTTCCCATAGGGATACATTAGACTTCTGGTGAGAAAGATGTGGAGACAATTCATGAATTATCTCTACCAAGGGTTTAGTTGCCAAGATTTATCTTAGAGGATGTTAGAAGTTGGGGATCTTATCGTCCTATCTAAATTCCTATAATAAACTAGGGGGGAGAATCAAATTATCAATTTGATGGATAACGCCATTACTACCTTCGATATCTGCCTTAGTTACCGTTGCATCATTGACTTGAACACCATTATTAACTTTCACAGTCATAGGATCTCCTTGTAAGGTTTTTACTTCCCCAGATTTCAAATCGCTAGAAAGTACCTTCCCAGACACTACATGATAAGTTAAAACCTTGATTAATACTTCTTTATTTTCTGGCTTTAATAAATCTTGTAATGCGTCCTGTGGTAGCTTGGCAAATGCTTCATCTGTGGGAGCAAAAATTGTAAAAGGACCTTCTCCTTGTAAAGTATCTATGAGTCCTGCTGCTGTTAAGGCTTTAATAAGGGTTTTAAATGAGCCATTGTCATTGGCCAACACTATTAAATTCTTTTTTTCTGTAGTTTGGGGGGTAGGTGAGACTTCTGTTTCTTGTGGTTTGGATTTGGGAATAGGAAGGGTTTGATTGGATCTAGGACTGCGATTATAGGGCGGTTCGTTAAATATATTCGGGCTGGGATTGACTACTTGTTGTGCTGGGGATGGTAGAGTAATTACTAGACTAAGACTAGCAAATCCCATTATACTCAGGACTTTGATAAATAATTTGCCGTCATCAGGGGTCATAAATTTTTTCTCTTGGAATTAGTCTATACTTTATATCAAGAGTAACCACATTTTGCCAACTATTAGGAGTTTACTTCCTAACAAAGTGATTGATCGGACAAATCGCCAGAAATAAAGATACAATTATGAGGTTGATAAGCCAACAAGCTGCAAAATATACTATATGCTAGAACTATATCAGTGGGAACTATCTCAATTTTCAGAAAAAGTGCGTTTAATTCTGGATTATAAAGGTCTAGAGTACCGCAAAATCGAGGTTGCACCAGGAATCGGTCAGCTAGAATTATTTAGATTAACAGGACAAAAACAAGTTCCAGTTTTAAAAGATGGCAGTAAATATATTGTAGATTCTACCGAAATTGCTAAGTATTTAGACTTAGAGTATCCAGATCGGCTACTGATACCAACGGATCCCAAAAAACGCGCTTTAACTTTACTATTAGAAGATTGGGCGGATGAGTCTATAGGTGTGAAAGGTAGAAAGGCTTTGTTTGCAGCCATCAGTCAAGATCAAAATTTTCGCAAGTCTTTATTACCGATTTCTACTCCTGATCTTCTCAAAACTTTTGTGGAAGGTGTTCCCGGCGATTTTCTGTCAGCGCTGGGTTTCGGTGTCGGTTATACTCCAGAGGTAATTAATGCTGCTATTACTAGCTTAAAACAAGATTTGGATATTTTAACTCAATTGTTGGTAGGTAGTCCCTATTTAACAGGAGATGAGCCTGGTTTGGCTGATTTAACAGTAGCTAGTTTATCAATGCTATTGAAGTTTCCTGACGGTGCTTATTTAGACTTACCAGTATCTCTCAGAGGCAAGGGATTATCAATTTTTGCGGATAATCCTGATTATGAAGCATTTTTCTCCTGGCGCGATCGCATCTACACACAATTTAGAAAACCATTACCAGGGATTACACCACCAGTAGGAAATGCACCTACCAATATTCAGATTGATTAGGTGCTGCAAAGCGGAAGTCAAAAGTCAAAAGTGGCTTGACAACTGACAACTGACAACTGACAACTGACAACTGACAACTGACAACTGACAACTGACAACTGACAACTGACAAAAATGAATTTGGGATTACCATTAGGTTCAGTTATTGAAGGTTCTCTAACTGGAGGTTTAGAAGTTAGATTACATCCAGATATATCTGTCGAAGATATGCGGGTGGGTAAATTTCTCGTAGTGCAGGGGATGCGATCGCGCTTTTTCTGTATGCTTACAGATGTATCCTTGGGTATGGCAAATGACCGTATTACCGCCAGTCCCCCCAGTTGGGAAGATAGTTTTTTACGGGAAGTATTGGCCGGTAGCGGTACTTATGGGATGGTCAACCTGGCACCAATGTTAATGTTTACCCCCGAGTCTCAAGAACCTGACTTTCCTAGTAATGGTAAATCCCTTAACCTCCTGATCCCATCTTCCACGGGTTTAGCATCCTTTCAACCTCAAACCAGTACGACGATGGAATTATTACCTGTAAAAACTATTCCTAGTCATTTTAGCCAAGTTTATGAAGCCAGTGAAGAGGACTTCCGCAAAGTCTTTGGTTGGGAAGATGATCCGCAGAGGAAAAACTTTTCCATCGGTAAACCCTTAGATATGGACGTACCAGTTTGTATTGATTTAAACCGTTTTGTAGAACGGAGTAATGGGGTTTTTGGTAAATCTGGTACTGGTAAATCTTTTCTGACACGTCTAGTTTTAGCCGGGGTAATTCGTAAAAATGCAGCTGTGAACCTAATTTTTGATATGCACTCAGAATATGGTTGGGAAGCAGTCGCAGAAGGTAAAAATGTTAACACCGTTAAGGGATTAAAACAATTATTTCCATCACAAGTAGAAGTTTATACCCTTGATCCAGATTCAACCAAGCGTAGAGGTGTCAGAGACGCACAAGAACTGTATCTGAGTTATGAACAGATCGAAGTTGAAGATATTAAACTATGTAATCGGGAATTAGGACTTTCCGAAGCGGCGTTAGATAATGCCAACATTCTCCATAGTGAATTGGGTAAATCTTGGATTATTCAATTGCTGAACATGAATAATGAAGAAATTGAAATGTTTTGTGAGGAAAAGCGGGGACACAAAGGATCCATCATGGCATTGCAGCGCAAGTTGTTTCGGTTAGATAGTTTAAAATATATGCGTGGTGCTTGTCCGCAAAATTATATTAAAAATATTGTCCAATCTCTAGAAGCTGGAAAAAATGTAGTTATTGAATTTGGTTCTCAGTCGAATATGCTCTCATATATGTTAGTGACGAATATGATCACTAGACGTATACATCAACATTATGTAAAAAAAGCGGATAAATTTCTCCAAAGTAAAAATCCTTTGGATCGGCCGACACCATTAATGATTACAATAGAGGAGGCACACCGTTTTCTTGATCCGGCGGTGGTACAAAGTACGATTTTTGGAACTATTGCTAGAGAACTGCGGAAATATTTTGTAACACTTTTGGTAGTTGATCAACGGCCATCAGGCATAGATAATGAAGTTATGTCTCAGATCGGTACTCGAATTACTGCTTTGCTTAATGATGAGAAGGATATTGATGCGATTTTTACGGGTGTCTCTGGTGGAAGTGGTTTACGCTCAGTTTTAGCTAAGTTAGATTCTAAGCAACAAGCTTTAATTTTAGGTCATGCTGTGCCGATGCCTGTAGTTGTACGTACTCGTCCCTATGATAGTCAGTTTTATGCGGACATTGGGGCGATCGCTTGGGAGGAAAAGTCAGATGAGGAAGTATTTACCGCCGCCGAATTAGCAAAAGCAGACTTAGGCTTTTAGAAGAAGTAGAGGAGCAGGGGGTGAGTAGATGGGAAGGTTTTTCCAACTGACAAAAAATAAGCGACAATGAACTGCGTAACATCACACCATTTTCAAGCTACCCAAGTTCGGTTATCCGGATACCTAAAAGCAACTTGAGGGGGACTTTTCGCGTCACCATGGATATATGGACACAGTTGAGACAATTGAGGTGCCTTTGCCATAAAATAGAACTAAAGTGAACTCATACTGACTCCGTTTTTTAGACGAATACTAGACAATTACCAAAAAATCATTGCAACAAAAATTTAAACAACACAGTCCAACGTACCTTCTAGTCCAACACCAATATTTAGGGAGGCTGAGAAAGGAGATTAGTTGTAACATCTTTACAAAGGCTTGATCAATGTAATTGATGATGATCCTGTATATTGTAAACTTACCAATTGCCTTTGTATCAGAAATATTAATTATGTTTAGGAAGTAGAGGACAAAAAGCCAATGCCTACTGTGAACAATCATACGGAAAAAATCAATGCTAAATTTACGGCTGATATGGTGCGAACCTATCTGCGAGAAATTGGCCGTGTACCTTTGTTAAGCCGAGAGCAAGAGATTGTTTATGGTAAGCAGGTGCAGCAAATGATGACGCTGATAGAGGCTAAAGAAGCTTTAAGCAAAGAGATCGATCATGAGCCTAGTGTAGCAGAATGGGCAGCCCATGTTAATCAATCGGAAGGGCAATTAAATCATTTGCTAATCCAAGGTAAACGTGCCAAGCAAAAAATGATCGAAGCGAACTTACGTTTGGTTGTGGCGATCGCCAAAAAGTACCAGAAGCGCAACATGGAATTTCTGGATTTAATTCAGGAAGGAACTTTGGGACTAGAAAGGGGTGTAGAGAAATTTGATCCCATGCGGGGTTACAAATTCTCAACCTATGCGTACTGGTGGATTCGTCAAGCAATAACCAGAGCGATCGCCCAACAAGGTCGTACCATCCGCTTACCAATTCATATTACCGAAAAACTGAATAAAATTAAAAAAGTGCAACGGGAATTAGCGCAAAAGTTGGGAAGATCCCCGTCACCCTCAGAAATTGCCCAAGAACTGGAGTTAGAACCTGCCCAAATTCGGGAGTATCTCAACATGGCGCGTCAACCTGTTTCCTTAGATGTGCGTGTTGGTGATAACCAAGATACCGAACTCCAAGAAATGCTAGAAGATGATGGACCATCGCCGGAGTATTACACCACTCAGGAGTTTTTGCGTCAAGACTTGAATAACTTGCTGGCGGAACTCACACTCCAACAGCGCCAAGTTTTAGCCTTGCGATTTGGTTTAGAAGATGGTCATGAAATGTCCTTAGCGAAAGTCGGTGAACGGTTAAACCTTAGCCGCGAACGAGTTCGTCAATTAGAACATCAAGCACTTGCACATTTACGTCGCCGTCGGGGGAATGTTAAAGAGTACGTTGCCAGCTAGAGTTCCAAAAGGAAGGTGAAATACAAAAACCCCAACCCCAGCCTCCTCCCCGCAACCGAGGGGGGCTGATGATGTATATCACCCAAATGCATACCGCTATAGATATTTGATGAAAATTACATAAGCGTTTCCTAGAACCTTCCTGGAGACGTTCAAATTCTCTATATTCTTTTCACCAGATGTCTACTGAATTACACGCAAACCCAAAATCATTAGATCTCGTTCTACTCCATCCAAATCTCCGATTTTTGGTAAATTTCCCCAAGGTTGAAAGCCAAAAGAAGTAAATAACTTTAAACTGGGTTGATTATGGGCGAAAATAAAACCCACTAAAGTTTTCAAACCTAATTTGGGACTTTCCTGAATTGCTTTTTCTAAAAGCTGTTTTCCTAAACCACGGCCTTGATAATCTGGAGAAATATAAATACTAATTTCTGCGGTAGAATGGTAAGCAGGTCTACCGTAAAATGATTGGAAACTCAACCAGCCAGCAACTACACCATCCGTTTCTATTACCCACAGGGGAAGCTGGGAGGGTACTCGTCCTCTGAACCATGCTAAACGACTTTCCACGGACACAGGTTCTAAATCAGCCGTAGCCATACGGCTAGGTACAGCAGCATTGTAAATAGCGACAATGGTGGGTAATTCGGTTTCTATGGCATGGCGGATGATCATTACGGCTATTGGGGCAAATTATTGATAAAATCTTTATAGATAATACACTCTCACGCGAAAAATCTATCAGATTTTCTGAAAATTGAATTTAATTTGAATGGAGAAAAAATGTTGTTTCCTATTCGGCAATCTCTGAGTCTTTTTTTCTTATCTATAATTATTATTAGTTTCTGGTCAACATACGTCCAAGCTAAACCGGCTGCTAGTTCATCTACAAATTCCGTAACAGTTAATACTAAAGTTCCAGATTTGGGGCGGCATTTTCAAAAATTTGGACTTACAGGATCAATAATAATTTATGATGCCAAAAATAATCTCACCTATGAACATAATCCACAACGCAATGTCACAGAATTTACTCCAGCCTCAACTTTTAAAATTTTTAATACCTTGACGGCTTTAGAAACTGGTGTAATTGCTGATGATGTGGCTATTTTAACGTGGGATGGCATTTATCGGGATTTTCCAGGCTGGAATCAGGACACAAATTTACGTCAAGGCTTCAAGTATTCAGTGGTTTGGTTTTATCAAATTCTTGCCCGTAAAATTGGCTATGTAAGAATGCAAGAATGGATTAATAAAGTCGCTTATGGCAACCGTCAAATTGGTACTGCTACAGATATTGATAAGTTCTGGTTGCGAGGATTTTTAAAAATTTCCCCCAAAGGACAAATTGACTTTTTACAAAGGTTATATGAAAGTGATTTACCATTTTCACAACGGACGATGGATATTGTTAAAGATATTATGATACGTGAACAAACTCCAGAGTACATAATGAGAGGTAAAACGGGCTGGGTAGCTAGTAGTAAACCTCAAATAGGTTGGTTTGTTGGCTATTTAGAACAAAATAAAAATGTTTACTTTTTTGCGACAAATATTGAGATAAATAGTCCAGATGATTTACCTGCTAGAATTGAAATTACACGCAACAGTTTGAAAGATTTAGGTTTGCTTTGATGTGTTAAGTTTTTATCAAAACCGGACTTTATATAATTCAAATAATTCTCCTAGCTGCTTTTTAACTATTTTTGCTCCTGCATTTTTCATGGTTTTTTCCCAATCAGACTCAGTTTCTAGAAATACCTCCGCACCTAAATAGGTTTCTAAAACTGCCCAATCTTCTGCTAAAGGTTGCTGGGAATTAACAATATCAAATACGAAATATCCTCCTGGTTTTAACACTCGTTTGACTTCACCTAAGACAGATTGCCAATATAGGAGGGGAAAATAGCAACTAAACCCGGTAGCTATGACTAAATCAAACTGTTCTAAAGGATAATTCAAATGATGTGCCGCGCCTAATTCTACACCTTTAAATAATTTTGAGTTTAATTGTGAACCACGGGAGTTTAAAGTATCTTTAGCTATATTACTAATTTCTTGACCATAGAAAAATGCTTGCCAATCCCGCCAAGGATAGATTAAAAAGCTGACTCCACAACCAACATCTAAACAATGCTGGTTTTTTTGCGGTGGGGCAATTTCCCAAAAGGGTGAAACTACTCTCTGATTTAAACTACCATTTTTCCATTCTTGATATATTGGCATTTCTTGAACTTCCTGGGGTAATTCAAATTTGCGATTTTCATATTGGCGGTTAAAGCGATATGCTACTTGTGCTATTCTCTCCTGCCATTTATCTAGGGAATAGGTCTGATTTTTATCAGGATTAGATGATGAGTTTTTAGACATTAAATCTTAATACAAGCTAGTTCTTCCTTATCAATTTTATAATAACAGATTTAAAATCTTTTGTCAACCATCTTATCCTCTTTTTTTAGACTTTTTTTCGGGGGGTATTTTGGGGATGATAGGGAAGTGCTTGTGAGGACTAATAGAAGGGTTTAGTAGTGCTAAACTTCTACAGTTACAACTCATATTAAGCTTTTGCTAGTAATGGTGCTGCTGCTAAAAGGGTTTGGGTGTAGGGATGTTGGGGGTGGGTAAAAATTTGTTTAGTTTGTCCTAATTCGACTATTTTACCACCATTCATGACGGCGATGCGATCGCACAAAAATCTTGCTAACCATAAATCATGGGTAATGAATAAATAGGTTAGGTCAAATTCATCTTTTAGATGTAACATTAGATCTAAAACTTGTGATTGCACACTTGCATCTAACATACTTACGGGTTCATCACATATTATCAGTTTAGGTCGAGTAATTAAAGCCCTAGCAATAGCTACCCGTTGTTGTTGTCCTCCTGATAAGTCTGACGGATAACACTGATAATAATTTTCTGCTGGTGTTAATCCCACTTTTTCTAACATCCATAGAACCTGTTCTTTGGCTTTTTCTGCATTAGCTAAATTGTGAATTAATAAAGGATCGGCTATACTTTGTCCTACAGTCATGGCAGGATTTAAAGATGCGTGGGGATCTTGAAATATCATTTGGATTTGTCTACGGGAAGAACGGATTTGTTGACGGGATAAAATAGTCAATTCCTGTCCTAAAAATTCGACTTTTCCTGATGTGGGACTAATTAATTGTAAGATAGTTCTCGAAAGTGTGCTTTTACCACAACCGGACTCTCCTACTAGTCCTAATATTTCCCCTGGATATAATTCTAGGTTAATGCCATCTACAGCTTTAATTGTTTGTCCTTCACCTTGGAAGATCCGTTCAATAAAATTTGATTCTATGGTATAATATTGTTTAAGTTCAGTAATTTTTAAAATTGGATTTTCTTTAATTACCGTTTCCTGTTTCCTGTTTCCTGTTCCCTCTTCCTGTTGAATATGTAAAGCTGCTTTTAATAAAGATTGGGTATATTCATGTTGAGGATGTGCAAATACTGTTTCGGTGTTACCCATTTCTACTATTTTGCCTTGATACATTACACCAATGCGATCGCAATATTCTGCTACCATTGCCAAATCATGGGAAATTAATAGTAATCCCATATTTTCTTCATCGCACAATCGCGTTAACTCCTGTAAAATTTGGGCAGAAACGGTGACATCTAAGCTAGTTGTAGGTTCATCAGCAACAATTAATTTAGGATTCAGCAGTAAAGCCAGCGCAATAGCGACCCGTTGACGCATTCCCCCGCTAAACTCATGGGGATATTGACTCCAGCGACTTGCGGGAATTTTCACCTTTGCTAAAGTTTCTAAAGCTTTTTCCTTTGCTTGCTGCTTCGATAATTCGGGTGAATGTGCTGCTAAGGTTTCTAAACAATGATCTCCGATTGTCATTAATGGATCTAATCGCGTACTAGGGTCTTGAAAAATCAAAGCTACTACTTCACCACGAAATTTCCGCATCTCAAATGCAGTTAAATCTAATACTGAATTTCCCCGAAAAATTACCTTACCTTCCACACAACTAGAGGCAGGTAATAAACGCATAATCGCCTTTCCAATGGTAGATTTACCACAACCAGACTCTCCCACCAGTCCCATTTTTTCTCCAGGTTGAAGTGTAAAAGATACATCATCAACTGCCCAAGTTATGGGTTCTTCATGATGTTGAGGATAAGCTACGCGAAGATTATCCACAATAAATAGGCTGTCACTCATAGTGAATTATATACAAGTAAATGATCTCAGTGAGTAGGATTATACTCAGAAAAACATGGAAATTATAGCAGAAGAAACAGAGGTAAAACACCCGTGCTGTTCGGATTTTGGTTATCCAGTTTGTACCTCACAGATATGCAATCTGTTGTATCTTATAGCATTTACCAAGAAGCGTGAGGCGTGAGGTACAGAGTTTTTTAGTTTTAGGGAACAGGGAACAGTAAATAAATTCATGAGACTGGGAAAGGCTATATTAATAACTTATTAACAGGTAAAAGCAGAAAGTTTATTTGGTCCTATTTATCTGTTCCCTAAACAGACATTTCCATTTTCGTGATAACATAGTGGAAGGAACAAAAGTAAAAAACCCTTGATGTTTGGATTCTGGTTGTCCAGTTTGTACCTCACAGATATGCAATCTTGTATAGTGTTAAGAACTATAAACATTTTTTGCTGACGGCACAGATGTTTATGATTGATACCGTCTCATCGCTGGCATCTTGTATGAATACTGATAAAATAGGGATGAATTGGCAGCAATTGACATCATCTGCCGTAGTTGCTGATGGCAGTTCTAATTTCTTGGGCGAAATTGTTCAAGAAACTTCCGCGTTAACTCGTCGTCTGTTTATACAACTACAACGCCGTCCTTCTACTCTGGTGGCGGGTATTATTCAACCAGTGATGTGGTTGGTTTTATTTGGTGCTTTGTTCCAGAACGCGCCCAAGGGTTTGTTTGGTAGTACGACGAATTACGGACAATTCCTAGCGGCTGGTGTAATAGTATTTACCGCTTTTGCTGGGGCTTTAAATGCTGGTTTACCAGTGATGTTTGATAGGGAATTTGGCTTTCTAAATCGCTTGCTGGTTGCACCTTTAGCTTCACGCTTTTCAATTGTTTTTGCCTCTGCTATTTTTATTATTAGCCAGAGCTTACTACAAGCGGGGGTAATTGTGGGGGCAGCGGCGTTTTTAGGAGCTGGTTTACCTGATTTTACAGGATTATGTGCGATCGCTTTGATTGTCTTTTTACTGGCTTTAGGTGTCACCGCCATTTCCCTAGGTTTAGCATTTGCATTACCGGGACATATTGAACTAATTGCCGTAATTTTTGTTACAAATCTACCCCTATTATTTGCAAGTACGGCCTTAGCACCTTTATCATTTATGCCCAATTGGTTGCAGGTTGTTGTCACCCTCAACCCTCTAAGTTATGCTATTGAACCAATTCGTTACTTGTATCTACATAGCAGTTGGGGACTAAATGACATAGTGATGTCAGCTTTTTGGGGTGATATTAGCTTTGGAGGGGCGTTATTAGTTTTGCTAGGTTTTGCAATTTTAGCCTTAGTCAGTATTCAACCCCAATTACGGCGAACACTTGCTTAATTCAGCAGACAGCTAGAATGGAAAACACAACCGTATAGCAGTAAGTTAGTAATTGTAGATAGATTTTATCGCAGTAGTTAAAACTTGCTCAAGTTGTGGAGAGAACAAATCATCACTGTCATTAATCCCTAGATAGTGCCCACACTTCTAGGGTGCAACAGGGAAAACCAACCTTTGTTAACATTAGTTAGCTTTTTGGGGTCGAAAATTCCATGTCAAAACAATTTTTACAAATCCACAAAATTATTATTGCCACTGTTGCCGGCATTAGTTTGGCTTCAATGTTAGCAGTAGAAACCAGTTTAGCTAATCCTAATCAACCTTTTAACAGTTTAGAGAGTGATCGTAACACTAATCCTCTATCTAATGGTTCTGGGGATTTTAATATGTTGAATATGATTCATCAAGCTAACTTTGGTAATATCCAATGGAATGCTGATGAACAAAATCAACAGTTAGACTTAGCCGCACAAACATTCAGGAATGAACAACTAAAACGTTTGCAAATGCAACCACAAAAACAAAACCCAGATACAGCAGCGAATACGTCTAACCTCAATCAAAACCCCTTGCCTTTACTTATGCCCTCAGTAGAAAAGTAGTTATCTATCAAATCAGATATATTATACGGGCGAACGGACGTTCGCCCCCCTACTGAACCTCTGGTTTCTCCTATAAACCCAAGGACTTCAAAACATCATCAGCGTGAGTGGGTGTATTTACATTACTATCAACGTGAATGATTTTACCATTAGCGTCAATAATGTAAGTAACACGCTTGGCATAACCGCCACCATCAACATCATAGGCGTTAATGATGCTCTTATTAGTATCCGCCAATAAGGGGAAGTTGAGACTATACTTGGATGTAAATGCTTGGTGGGCTAGTTCATCATCAGCACTTACACCTAGAACTACGATATCTTTGCTGACATATTTGTCCTTAGCATCCCGGAAACTACAAGCTTGTTTGGTGCAGCCTGGTGTGTCATCCTTGGGATAAAAATAGAGAACTACGGTTTTGCCGGCAAAGTCAGATAATGAAACTGTGTTCCCATTAGTGTCTTTGGTGGTAAATGCAGGTGCAACTGTACCAACTGCTAGAGCCATGATTCACCTTATCCTGTTTAAAGATCTTTATGTAATCAAAATTTTACAATAATTTACAATATTTATATAAGTTATTCATGAATAT
The DNA here is from genome assembly GCA_046080125.1 of Cuspidothrix sp. GTDB lineage: Bacteria > Cyanobacteriota > Cyanobacteriia > Cyanobacteriales > Nostocaceae > Cuspidothrix. The sequence goes on along the minus strand of JBJTTJ010000040.1, from coordinate 3,524 downwards.
TCTCAATGAGAATTATCTATTTTCCAAGTATTGACAAAAAGCACAATTTAGAGTAGAGAAAATGCCAATGTTTGCTGTAGATTCGTCCAAACTCAAACCCTTAGTTTATACTGATCAAGTGCTAGAAAGAGCGAAGCGATCAATCTTATGTTCTCCATTTAATCTGAATCTGTTTATAGATATGACTAGTAAAAGCATTCAACTAGGAGCTATAACGATGGAAAAAGGATCACAAGAGAATTATAGGAAGTATCCCTTGTCAGAATTGGCCTGTGAAAATGCTTTAGCTTGGCTAATTGATGTGGGAGTATTACGGCGAGAAGTTGATGGACAGGGGATTACAGATAGTTTTCGCCTCACTCCTTTAGGTCATCAATTAATCAGCAAATTAACAGATCAAAACTGGCGTAGTCCTTCATTGAGCGATCGCATTCAAGATTTTATCACTCGTTGGTTGCGTTTACCCTTTTGAGGCAGGAGGCAGGGGGGCAAGAAGTAAAAGAATAATATATTATATATTACACCTCCGCCCCTCTTCACTGCTATCAGGTGAAAAAATTACAAGTCATCTACCGATGCACTGTCAAATCTCAACACATTAAATTGTAGTTAAAAATGAAATCAATCATGGTAGTGGGAACAACATCCCACGCAGGTAAATCACTCATAACAACAGCTATTTGTCGGATTATGTCCCGTCGTGGTTGGAGAGTGACCCCATTTAAAGGGCAAAATATGGCTTTAAATGCCTATGTCACTGCCAGTGGCGGAGAGATTGGGTATGCTCAAGCGGTACAAGCTTGGGCGGCTAAAGTAGTTCCATCGGTAGAAATGAATCCTATTTTGCTCAAACCTCAAGGAGATATGACATCTCAGGTGATTCTCAAAGGTAAAGCAGTTGGTAAAGTCAGCGCCACAGATTATTATCAAGACTATTTTGAAATTGGTTGGCAGACCATTCAAGAATGCCTACAATCTTTATCCACACAGTTTGATGCCATAGTGTGCGAAGGTGCTGGCAGTCCCGCAGAAATTAATCTCAAACATCGAGATTTAACTAATATGCGGGTAGCAAAACATCTAAATGCGTCTACTTTATTAGTAGTTGATATTGATCGAGGAGGGGCATTTGCTCATGTAGTTGGTACATTGGAACTACTAGATCCAGAGGAACGGGCCTTAATCAAGGGAGTTTTGATTAATAAGTTTCGAGGACAAAGATCAATTCTCGAACCAGGTATTAAATGGTTAGAAGAACGTACAGGTATACCCGTAGTAGCTGTAGTTCCTTATTTAGAACAGTTATTTCCAGCAGAAGACTCTTTAGATTTGCTAGAACGGAAAACTACTAAAACGGCTACTGAACTAAATATTGCGGTGATCCGCTTGCCAAGGATTGCCAATTTTACTGATTTTGATCCCTTAGAATCAGAACCATCAGTGAGGGTAAAATACTTATTACCAAAGCAAGATTTAGGACATCCTGATGCAGTAATAATTCCAGGGACAAAAACCACGATCGCAGATTTAATGATCTTGCAAAAAAGCGGTATGGCAGAAGCAATTCAAAACTATGCTGCCTCTGGAGGGACGGTTTTAGGAATTTGTGGCGGTTTCCAAATGCTGGGACAAACCATAGCTGATCCAGAGGGAGTAGAAGGACAGGCGGGTAAATATCAAGGGTTAAATTTATTACCTGTAAAGACTGTAATCACAGGTCAAAAAACTACCCGTCAGCGCCAAGTTACTTCCAATTATCCACAAATAGGCTTACCTGTAGCCGGTTTTGAAATTCACCAAGGACGAACTACTTACAATAGCACTTCGATATCGCGTATGGAAACCCCCGTCGATCAAAAATCCTGTCAACCACTCTTTGATGATAATAATTTAGGTTTAGTAGACAATTCTCAATCTATATGGGGAACTTATTTACATGGTATTTTTGATAATGGACCATGGCGGCGGGCTTGGATAAATCGTCTGCGTCAACAACGTGGTTTGATATCTTTACCAACAGGTGTATCTAACTATCGAGAAGAACGAGAACAGATTTTAGATTCTTTAGCGACGCAAATTGAAGAACATTTAGATTTAACACCGTTCTTATAGGTGCGAGTTCTTTATAATTTCAATGCTACTGAATGAAAATGAATAATTTTTGATATCTTCTCATGACATTACAAGAATTGCAAAAACAAGTATTACAGTTACCAATGAGCGATCGCTGGCAATTGCTACAAACTGTATTATAATCAATACAACAAGAGTCTATATTAGCATCAAAGAAAGGTAATTTGTCTCGACTGCGTGGTATTGCGAAAGGTGTAAATACCTCTAGTGAGGTTGGGTATGTGGGATGAGGTGGTATTGGTTGTCTGCATTGATTTTATCTAGTAAACTTCATCATGACTACCAATATCTACAAATACAGCATTTCCATCATCAGTGAAGTAAAATATCCCTCTTGCATCATAATCTATACTAAAACTCCAGGAATTTTTAAGAGTTCCTGATAATTTATGAGTTTTTAAACTGGGTTCAAAAGGATCTGCTGTAAACTGCTCTAACTTTTGCCAAAAACGTACTTCTAAATCTAGATTACCCTTAATAGGTTTTTTAAAAGCACGTTTAAATGAAGAACTAAAACTTACAATTATCATCACTCTTCCATCAATTGTTTTAATTCATCAATATTTGCGGAAAAAGTGAGTTCACGATTTTCTTCTTCTCGCTTCGCACTTTGCAAATTTTGATAAATTTCCTCCCGGCGTTCTTCTCTTAAATATTGCTGCAATAACAATTGAATTTGTACCTTTTCTTCAATTGAAAACCCTTTTATTGCTTCCACTACATCAGTAAAAATCATAATGGTTATTCCTCACTTTCAATTAATCTTTTACCATTACTAAAACGCTGCAAAAATTCAGGATAATTCATCAAATCATCAACAGATTCTGATGGTGGCATTTCTACCCAACTTGCCTCAGCATTCAATTTATCAACATAAATGTAGAATGCTTCTTGGTCATCTCGATGAGATAAAACATAAGCACGTAATTCTTTTGTACTCATATCTTGGAAGTTAGGCCGACTCATACCACATACCTCCGTTTACCATTAGGATATATTTCTATCATATGTTAATAGAAATACTAGACACTTAGCACCTCATCTAAATATGCTTCCCTTAGTGCTATTTGTCTAATTTCTTCAATCTCTTCCTCACTTTTACCAACATTTTTCAAAATATCTTCCACTAAAATGGGAATAGCAGAACCATGAGGATCTTTCCACTCTGGTAAATCATGAGTCCATTCAGCAACATGAAATGGATCAAGATGTCCAAAGGTTTGATATACCTCTTGAAGAATCTCCTCTTCCTCTTCACATAGTTCATCATTTCCTGGATCTTTGACTAAGTAAACAAAAAAGTTCTTATCACCAGGAGAAATGTACTCAGACCACAGTGGTAGAGCATCATCAACAGGTTTTCCTTTAATTAGATCATAAACACCACTAAG
>JBJTTJ010000039.1:0-12915 GCA_046080125.1 Cuspidothrix sp. | reverse complement strand
AGCGGTTTTTTGAATCCATAAATTATAATCTTCTGCATAAAGATTATTTTTTAATGTCATAGATTGATGTATCATAGTTTTCTCCTTGGTAAAATACCAATTCCATCATTATTAACTATATAAAATTTAATCCAATTCTTGCTGACTAGCAACTTCTAACCAACCTTGAACAACATCTTTCAACATTTCTAATAAATGTTCGTAACTTTCACCCCGGGTATGACATCCTGGTAAAGCTGGCACAGAACCACACCATACACCGTCTTCTTCCCAAATAATTGCTTTTATTTTCATAGCTAATTCCTTGAACTAAGGATATTTTACCGCAGGAGGAGTCAGACGTACCAACAGTGCATGACAGTGCATTATATAGCGAAAGTAACTTAAAATTAATGTCAAACATGAAATGGATAAGTCGAGTACCTTTATCCATTAAGAAAGCCTTTAGTTTATAATTTAGGACAAAGACAATTAAGAATGTATTCCCAATCTGAGACTGGGAACGAGAAATGAGAATAAAACAAGAATAAATTTTAAAATCACGTCCTGAAAATCCTTAAATCCTGGAAATCCTGATTATGACAATTAGTTAAAATCTGGTTTCAAACTCAATTACCGCCCGACTATCATCTATTAAATTAGTAGAAGAACGAATCCGAAATTGATTATTAATGCGGTAATTAATCCCCCATTGCCAAGGGTCATCGGCTGTTAAAATTTTAATGGTCGAAATAGAAACCCTACGAGAAATATCAACCCCTGCTTCTAATGCTAATTCCAAAGATGAGTTATTTCTACCTGACTCTGGTTTTTCAGAAAGAATGGTTGGAAAAATGCGTAATTCACTTAAACCAAAACTATCAGCAATTTGATTAAATGTCCCTTGAAAATTATTAAAAACAGCCGAACCGGCAATATTCATTAAACCCAGTGTACTGTCACCACGGCCTTGAGTATCCACAAACCCACCTCCTAATAAGGTGACAATTTGTGTTGGTGAACGGGAAGGAATACTTGTAAGTTGTAAATTATCATTAAGTTCACTAGCTAAACCATTAATAGTAGCTTCAACTCGGACAGTTTCTAAACCTGCTAAACCTGTAGAACCTTGTCTGCTGAGAATATCACTATTTTGGACGATATCTAAAATCTTAGCAAATAAGCGAATATCTAATTTAGGATCACGAGGTTGCAGACTGTTAAAAGTAGCAGTGTGTTCATAACCTCGTGCTAAATTTAATTGCGTCGTAAATAAATTGACTCCTCCTTTTGTTAATTTAATAGTTCCTTCAGGTATTGGTCTAGCGATAGAACCGTTAACAATTAAATCTCCAGTAGCCTGGAATTTTAAAACTGGTGGACGGGCAATCTCGACATTTTTTCCGAGTTTTAATTCTAGTTGTTTTAATGTAGGTGATTTTTTTTGTTGATTGACTGACTTAGCATTACTAATCTTACTATTTGAGGAACTACCATTAGATTCGGCTAAGAATACTTGACCATTAAATAATTCAATATTACCACCGATTTTTGGTTCTAAAACTGAACCAGTAATTTCTAACCTACCATTAGCACCACCTTGATATAATCCTTTCAAATTTAGGGATAATTGTTCTAAAGTAACATTTAATCGCTTGTCTAAATCTATGGCAATATTGGAATTATAAATTGGTAATTCTCCTACCGCTTCAACTTTGCCATCACTAAATTTACCTTTTAGACTTTCGATAAACACACGGGTAAAATCAAATTTAGCACTACCAGTGACATTTGTTAACTTTCCTGGTAAAGCTTGGGCGGTAAAGGTAGCATCAGCTAAGGAAGCAAATCCTTCAACTAAAGGTTTTTGTTTAGTTCCTTGAACTCTTAAATCTAATTCACCTTTACCATTTTCAAAAGCTATTTCATTAGTGAAAAGATTTAATAATCCTAGCCCTTCATTTTCAACTTTGACCTTTAAATCAATTTTGTCATTACTGGCTGTCCTAGTGGATGGAGATAATAAATAGGGAATACTACCATCAATATTGGCAGGGTTACCACCCCCGCCAATTCCTAATACACTACTACTAAAATTTAATCGCCCATCAGCATAACTGAAACTAGCTTTAGCTGCTTCTACTCTTTTTTGATTAATTGTTCCTTCCGTAATATTTAACACCCCTTTTGCTTGGGGTTTTTTCAGCGTACCAGCTAGGACGGCGTTAGCATTTACTTTACCAGTAATTCTCACTGGTAACTTGGTGATATCATTTAATCTATCCAAGGGAAAGTTAGCAATTTCTAATTTACCAGATGGTTGTTTACCACCTATGTTACCTGTAAATTCAATTAATTTTTCTTGAGATTTAATTTTTAAAGGTTGTAATCGCAAAATTCCATCTTCAAAACCTCCTATAGCTGTAACTGTTTCCGCAGCATAAAATCGTCTTGGTTCTATAGGTTTACCTTGTTTATCTGTTTGACCCCACTTAAAATCTTCTCCAACCAGATTAAATTTTACCTTTGGTTCGTTGATGCCGACAGTATTAATTGTAATATCACCATGAAAAATTCCTTTTAGGTCTCTTAATTCTGGTATTAGTTTAGCTTCTAGTTGCTGTTCATCTTGGTTGATTTCGAGGGCATCAATTTCTGATAATCTTTGAATTTGACTTAGTAGAGATTCGGTAGGTAATCCTTGGGAGTTAGTAGTTAAATCCGTCGCTGTTCCATATATGGGTGATTTCAGTCCACGTTGAAAATCAGTAAAATCAAACAGTTGCGCCGCCATCAGAATATCTTCTATTTGGCCTTTTTCAATTTTGATATTTGCTTCTAGGTGGGGTTTTTTAGTGATTTGTTTGACTGTGGCTGCGAATTTATATTGACTTTTACCTTTGTTAAATTCGCTGGATTCGAGAGTAACTGTATCCTGATTATAGTTAAAATTGGTACTAAATTTATCAGCTTTAATTCTCCCAATTTCTGGTTTTTCAATCTGTATATTCCCGGTTGTGGCGAGTGTCTGGGTATTAATTTTCAATTCTTTTATGTTTAATAAACCTGCGATTCTACCTGGATTTAGAAGAGTATGATTTGGGAGAGAAATATTTAAGGCTTCTAAGGGTAAATTACCGATATTTACTACCCAATTTACTCCTTTAAGCACACCTGATAGTAACGCTGCTTGCCATTGTACTGTAAAAGATTGGGGGCGATTTTGACTATCTAAATTAACGGCAATGCGATCGCTTTTACCTGTAACATTTAAACTTAATCCTTGTCCTGAAATGCCGTTAACTTTACCAGTTAGCAATGGTTCAAAGGCAAACTCTTCTACTTTTAAATCTCGCAATCCCAATTTACCGATGATATTGGGGGCAGTGGGTTTTCCGGTTAATTGTCCCTGAAAATCTAAATTGCCGGCAATATCTACACTATTAGGTAATTTAATAGGCAATTGTTGGAGATTATAATTTTTAGCCTCGACATTGAGATTGATTGCTGTTAACTCAGGTATTCCCACTTTTTTGGCATTAGCTAAAACATAACCTTTTAGAGTGAGCGCAGTCGAACTATTAGCTTGCAAATTGGCATTATTAGAACTATTAATAGTCAGTTTTTCACCATTCCAACCTACATCCGCCTGAATAAATGAATTAATACCGGGCAACCCTCGATTAAATCGCAACTGACCAACGGCCGCCACATCTGCTAATGTATTAGCAGTTAAATTTCCTACTACCTGTAACTTCCCACCCAATTCTCCTTGTAATTGTTGATTAAAAGAACGTAATTGCAAATTAGAAGTAGTTAATAATCCTTGATAACGACCTTGATTAAGTTGTATAAAAGAGGCGGAAATTGTACCACTGGGCAACTTTAAAAGACCTGAACCTAAACCTTGAATACTCTCTGGTGCGAATGATTCCACAGAACCATTTACTTGTAACTGACCATCCACAAAACCAGATAATTGGGGAGGTAGGGATGCTAACTTGCCTAGGGGTAAATTATCAGCAGCAATTTTCGCCTCATAGCGACCATCTGTAACTTGAATATTGGTAGCTTTAATTGTCCCCCCATCCACTGCTAGAAGGGCTTCACCTAGTCCTGAAAATGTTTTCAGGTTAAAATTGTCCTGATTACTGGTAATCATGAAATTACCTGTTAGGGGATAATTTAAAATTGGGTGGGCGCGTTTTAAAATCGTGCCTAAACGTAGATTTTGTCCGACTAATAGGGCAGTAATATTTTTCTCTGCCAACTTAATTTGGGAAATATTAACTGTACCATCGGCAATATTCACATTAGCATTTTCTGGGACAATTGTTTCTAATTTAAAAGGTGAAGTGCTGCCTGATAAACGTAGATTACCGTTAAATTCTGATCCAGCTAGAGAAATATTTTGTTGTGCTTTTTGAGCAATTAAAGATGTTAATTTAATATTTTCAGCTTGGGCGATCGCTTGCCAATTGCCATTACTATAAATACCATTAACATTAACGACACCATCACCAAAATTGGCGGCAATATCACGGAAAGAAACTGTACGATCAGGATTAATAATAGTTGTGCCCTTAACTGGATATTTAGCTTGGGGTGCTTGCCATTTCACCACAGTTTGGATATTGTTAGCTACACCTGTTAATTGGGCTGTGGCTGTCATTTGCCCCATGGGAAATCCAGTTTTGATCTTGTATAATTGGGCGATCGCATCTCCGGGCAAATTTTCCCCACGTAATTGAAAATTTAATTCTGGGACTTTACCCAATTTGATGATTCCTGCACCTTTAACCTCGCCCCCCAAGGTGGTTTTTCCGTAAATATCCGTAATACTTAACAGAGATTTACTACCTACAAGCTCAAATTTACTACTAACCTTACCAAAATCAATTTGATCAATTTGAGCAGTTTTCAAGGTACTGACATGACCCCATAACACTGGTTGATTAATTTTACCTGATATCTGCAAATCAGCCTCAGCAATCCCCTTCACGGCCACTGGTAATTTCACCTTGAGAGTAGTTTGGGTCTGAGCCAAACTAACCGCATTCACCCGCCCTTTTAAATTAAATCCTGCTTGCTGATCAATAATCCCCGTAACTGTCACCGGGATTTGTCCATAATTAGTAACTACCGGATCTAGTTTAATTGCCAGTCCATCGAAACTGAGATTACCCTGACTATTATTTAATAACTGGGGTAACTTAGGGATATTCACCGTTACTGCATCTAAAGTTAAATCCCCATATAAGAACGGATTTTGATGTGGCATCACCTGAATCCGCACATTGCCATTGACTTTCCCCGTATCTAAATTCAGTGGTAAAACCACAAGCCTAGTAATATCTGCGGCTGAAAGATTTTGAGCTTTAATACTAAAATCACCTGCTAAAATCTTCTGAGGGATGAGATCCCCAGTAATAGCAACATCACCACCTGTAGCTGGTTTACCCAGCAGATCTAGTTTAATAACATTCTTTTTTGCTAATATTTGAGCCGTACCATTAACCTGGAGAAAACCCACGGAAACTGGTACAGGACTTTTGTTACCTTCACGAATTTTCGGGACTAGTACCAAGTTGCCATTACTAAATCTTAACTTATCTAAATCAGTTTTAATAAATGCTTTACCAGTAGCCGGCGCAATCGTGGTTGTTAACCACCGCCCTTGATGATCCTGTTCAACATAAATATCTGGATTAACTAAAGTGACATCTAATTGTAAATGGCGATGAGTAATTAACTTCCAAACATCATACCCGACATTAACAGCTTTAATACTCGCCCTATCTGGATCATTCGGGGTTGGCGGTATTTCTGAAGCAGCAAACTCCACACCAGTAGCAGAAAAGGACTTGACTACACCCAATTTAACAGGACGATTAAGAGTAGTAGTTAAACTTTGGGTAGCTAATGGAACTAACTCTTCATGGACAAAATTCCGCAACCGCCAGATCCCGCCCACAATTCCTAGCAACAAAAAAGCAGCTACAGTCAGTCCGCCACGGCTGAATATCATCAACCACAGGCGCTTTAACCCAGAATGGGAAGGGGGGGAATTTTCTTGACTAGAAGAGTTATACATAGGTTTTCACTCTGTAAACTACCAGATGTCTGGCAAATACTACTAAAATAATTCAATATTTAGATTTTCATGGTAGTCGGGATAGGGCATTGCCACAACTCTAAATAGACACAGATCGACCATAAGACTATTTCGGTAGCAAATTAAAATGAAGTGTGAAGAATCACCGTACCTTTAGATCGGTGAGTATGTCAACTAAAAAAACCAGAAAAGGTTACAAATAAAGAAAGAAAAATCTTCATATAACCAATGCCGTTTACCACTGCAATCAACTTGAGTATACCCTTATTGGCAACTGCTACAGAAACAGCAGACAGTTCCATGATCTTAGCCGCCGTATTACTGAGTTTAGTCATCATTTACTTTGCCAGCAAACTGGGTGGGGAATTATCCAATAAAGTCGGTTTGCCTCCTGTCTTGGGCGAACTGGTGGGAGGAGTCATCATCGGCGTGTCCGTACTGCATTTGCTAGTATTTCCCGAAGGTGGTACAGACACTAGCAATTCTTTAATCATGTACTTCCTGCAAACTACCGCCGGCTTAACTCCAGCAGCTACTCCCCAGGTATTTGCCGCCCAATCAGAAGTAATTTCCACCTTATCAGAATTGGGTGTGATTATTCTCCTCTTTGAAATTGGCTTAGAGTCCAACCTCAAAGACCTGATGGCCGTGGGTATTCAAGCCTTCGTAGTTGCCAGTGTGGGGGTCTTAGTTCCCTTTGTAGCCGGCACAGTGGGGTTAATGACTATCTTTGGTATCAGCGCCATACCCGCAATTTTTGCTGGTGCGGCCTTAACAGCTACCAGTATTGGGATTACTTCCAAAGTCCTTTCCGAAATAGGTAGATTAAATTCTACAGAAGGGCAAATTATTCTCGGTGCAGCCGTTATTGATGACATCCTGGGAATTATTGTTCTGGCCGTTGTCGGTAGTTTAGCTAAAGATGGTGTAGTAGATGTCGCCAAGGTTATTTATCTGATCATTAGTGCCAGCGTTTTTCTGATTAGTGCGATTGTTTTTGGTAATGTGTTTAATAAATCATTTGTGGCGATCGCCGATCAACTCAAAACTAGAGGCGAATTAGTCATCCCTGCCTTTATTTTCGCCTTTATCATGGCTTATTTAGCCTCTATTATCCATTTAGAAGCTATTCTTGGCGCTTTTGCCGCCGGTTTAGTTCTCGAAGAAACCGATAAACGCAAAGAACTACAAAAGCAAGTGATCCCTATTGCTGATATGCTAGTTCCAGTCTTCTTTGTCGCCGTTGGCGCAAAAACCGATTTAGGAGTCTTAAATCCAGCCATTCCTACCAATCGAGAAGGCTTAATCATGGCAATTTTCCTGATTACAGTCGCCATCATCGGTAAAGTGGTTACAGGACTGACAGTATTTGGTCAACCAGGAATTAACCGCTTGGCTATTGGTGTGGGAATGATTCCTAGAGGCGAAGTAGGCTTAATATTTGCCGGTGTAGGTGCAGCTAGTGGTGTTCTTTCTAAACCATTAGGAGCAGCAATTATTATGATGGTCATTCTCACTACCTTTCTTGCCCCTCCTCTGTTAAGATTGGTATTTCCAAACTCAAACACTACCCCAAATCTAGACAATCACCCCGGAGAATCATTGGCCGCAGCATCACAGACTCTAATCACCACAAAAGATGATTGATCATTTCCATATCAACTTAAATTCGGCGTAAAATATAGCCAATATCCTCGACAATCGGATAACTTAGGAGGTTAGAGGAAACCTATTATTCTGATCTCCGTCTCCTGTAATTAGCACCTACATCTTGACATTGCAAATTCCCGCACCACAAAGAGAGAAGAAAACACAGCATAAACACTAACAAATTCCCCTATAAATCAAAAATATTCAGCCCCATATCTCATCAATAGCACAGGATTTTTAGACTTTTCCCCTTGATTAAGGGGATTAATGGGGTAAATATTACGATAGACTACTTTTCAAACAACCTCCTGGTTGTTAACAGTTTTTTATCCTTGATTATTTCCAGTATTCAACTTGATAATGATCCCAATTATTATATTTCTTCATGCCAACCCTAAGATACTGCAAAAATTAACTAACTTTTATCAAATTCTATCAGGAGAAAAATTGTGAAATCATACTGGCTCTTACCCGCTACCGTTGGTACTGTGATGATGCTATCTTCCCCAGTATTAGCAGCTAAATTAGAATCTTGGCGGTTTGATCGAAATCAAAACCTATTGGAAATTAATACAAGTGGCGGTGTACAACCCAAGGCCCAACTCGTCTTTAATCCTACCCGTCTAGTAATTGATTTACAAGGTGTAGAATTAGGGCGTTCCCAGATAACTCAACAAATAGGAGGGGGAATTCGAGAAATTCGTATAGGTCAATTTGACGAACAAACAACACGTGTAGTAGTAGAATTTAATCCTGGTTATAACGTAGACCCTAAACAGATTAAATTTATTGCTAAAAAAGGTAATCGCTGGGTTGTGCAATTACCAAATCTAGAAAATAACTTCAACTCATCTGTTATTAATAATAATCCAGATAATAACTACAACTTAGCTAACACAGATTCTCTATCTAAACCAGAATTTTCTCCCATAGCTAACAACCCTAAAGAAGGAACACAAGTTGAAAATTTACAAGTTACTGGTGATGGCTTTTTCGTGCGTACTAATGGGGCAAACCCTCGAACTAGAATCATTAGAAGTCGTGATAAAAAGTTAATTTTTTTAGATATTATCGCCGCCACTTTAGCACCAAATTTGAATCAAGGAAATTTAATAATTAATAAATATGGTGTAAATCAGGTCGAATTTACTCAATTACGCACAACACCAACATCCGTGCGCTTGACATTCAAAGTAGATGAAAATGCACCCGAATGGCGAGTTACCCCCGGTAAAAACGGCTTAGTCATGCTTCCTTCATCCAGGATTGTTAATTCCCCAGAAAATGAGAACTTTCCCCCAACGAGAATTAACAATAGCTCCCCAGCTACGATTCAATCTGTAGAACTTGTTGATAATGGCACACAATTACTAATTCGCGCTGATCAACCCATATCTCCTACCAATAGCAATTGGGATCGCAATTCTGGCTTATTTCGTATTACTATTGCCAATGCTAAATTAGCTAATCAAGTCAAAGGCCCGATTTTTGATACCAATAGTCCTATTCTCAGACTACGTTTACAACCCCAATCGCCAAATACTGTAGTCATCTTAATTCAACCAGCATCAGGTGTCACCATAGGCGCGGCCAAGCAACAGGGAGACCAGGTCTTATCCGTACAACTGCAACGATATCGCCAGGGGAGACCACCTATAGGTCTACCCCCTATATTACCACCACAACAAGAACTACCTGACCTGAATCCCTCACAACCACAAATTAGACCACGGCGCTCAGTTCCTAAAGGTAAATTAGTGGTGATGATTGATCCTGGACATGGTGGACAAGATTCAGGGGCTGTTGGTATCGGTGGGGTCTTGGAAAAGGATATTATCTTACCTATTGGCAAAAGGATTGCCGAAATTTTGGAAAGCAACGGCATCCAAGTAATTATGACTAGAGATTCTGACTATTTTGTTACCTTACCAGGACGGGTAGCCATGGCAGAACGGGCTAACGCTGATGTATTTGTCAGTATTCACGCCAATTCCGCCGGTGCGAATCGTCCAGAAGTTAGCGGCTTAGAAACTTATCATTATGACAGCGGTCTAACATTAGCGCGAATTGTCCATAGTAAAATTCTGCAAAGTCTCAATGTCCGTGACAGAAATGTACGGAGAGCCAGATTTTATGTTCTTCGCAAAACTTCCATGCCCTCAATTTTAGTAGAAACAGGTTTTCTAACCGGTAGAGAAGATGTTGCTAAACTCACAACATCAACCTATCAAAATCAAATGGCCGAGGCGATCGCCCAAGGGATAATTCAGTATTTAAGATCCAAATAACCAGTGGTGTTGAATATTCTCCACATTATTTTCCCATGGAAAAAATAAATTTGCTGACAACCCTCTTCACAAATTACAAACAATCATAGTCAATATGCTATAATCTCACCCCATCAGTCTTGTCTTACTACCAACACAACAATCTTTCACTTGAGCAAAATTCAAAGTTAGCACCGTGACGAAGTGAGGATTAGCCAAGATGTTGAGATATTGACAGAGGCCATAAATGCAACTGGAGGAGAAAAGATTGTGAAACTACATTGGTTAATACCTAGCACTTTTGGAACAGCCCTCATCCTATCTGCCCCTGCTTGGGCGGCGAAATTAGAATCTTGGCGCTTTGATCCAAGTCAAAATCGGCTAGAAATTAGCACATCTAGCGTAGTCCAACCGGAAGCCAAACTTATTTTTAATCCCACTCGGTTAGTCATTGATTTACCAAATACTGAATTTGGTCGTCCACAGTGGAGTCAAGAAATTGGCGGCAAAATTCGCGTCATTCGCATCGGCCAATTTGACGAACAAACAACACGCCTTGTAGTTGAACTAGCTTCTGGTTATACCTTAAATCCTCAGCAGATCAAATTTATACCCGATACAGGTAAGCGTTGGATAGTCGAACTCCCAGAACCACAAATTTCTAGTGGGGAACCAGGTGAGTCAACATCCCCACCATCTGATCAATCATCACAAATCACACCCTCTCCCAGCCTTCAGGGCAGAATTAATTCCAAAATCCCCAATCTCAAGTCCTCAAGATCCACACTTGAGGGTGGAATAAATCCAAAATCCAAAATCATAAATCCAAAATTGATTGACCCCTGACCAAAATCTAAATTAATATTTGCTGTGTTCTCACCTTCTATTTTTGATCATCATTTTGATACTTTCTCCCATCTAGAACCCCAACGCGCTCCCATTGGAGTCTTTGATAGCGGTGTTGGTGGTCTTACCGTACTCCGACAAATTTATCGCCAACTTCCCAACGAGTCTATTATTTATGTCGGTGATACCGCCCGTCTGCCCTATGGTATTCGTTCCCAACCAGAAATTTTACAGTTTGTCAGAGAAATCCTTTATTGGATGCAGCACCAACGGGTAAAAATGGCAATCATGGCCTGCAACACCAGTTCTGCTTTAGCCTTGGATATCGTTCGCCAAGAATTTAATTTTCCCATTTTAGGGGTGATTTTACCAGGTGCAAGGGCTGCCGTGGAACAAGGAAAACGGATTGGTGTCATTGCTACCCCTGCTACCGCCCAAAGTAATGCCTATCGTCAAGCTATTTTGGAAATTCAATCCCATGTCCAAGTTTGGCAAGTCAGTTGTCCTGAATTTGTCCCACTCATTGAACAAAATCGCATTCATGACCCTTATACAAAGGAAATAGCTAAAACCTATCTTGAACCTTTGCTTCTGCAAGAAATAGATACTTTAGTCTATGGTTGTACCCATTATCCCCATTTGTCTCCAGTTTTGCGATCGCTCCTTCCCAGTCATGTCAAACTAATTGACCCAGCAGTTCATGTCGTCACCGCTTGCTCTCAAGAATTAGATATACTAGGGATTAAGAATACTTGTCTACCCATGCCCACCCGCTTCGCCGTCAGCGGTTCTCCTGAACAATTTACCCAATCCGCCCTCCAGTTGTTAGGTTATACCCCCATGGTAGAACAGATTTCTTTTGCTGATGCAGTTGCATCCTAAGGTCACCCAGGTAGGGGGAGCAGAAGAAAAAAATTCTACCCCCCGTCCTCTCTCACTGACTATTAACAACTTCAGTCACATTTGTTGTTAATCCTCTCTTTTCTTTTACGTTATTAGAAACGTTTCGATAAATATCTTTCCTGCTTGCTCGCTTTGCTAATGCTAATAATAAGTAAACACTAAACAAATACCCAGCAGCTAAAATAAATATCATCATAGGCATATTTCCGTAAATCATTGTTTCACCATCTTTGCTTACTAAGGAATATAAAATTGCATAAAAAACTAGCAAGACTCCGGTCAATCAAGTATCTACTTAATTTACCGTAGTTAGCTATACAAGTAGCTCCAGCAGAAACACTAGTCTCCCTGGACAATCAGTTTATTTTTAATATCAACTTTCCCAGGCTATACATCCGACAGCAGCAAAAACTAACCGCGCTCATCAGCAGTCCACTTAGCCTGTATTATTGACTTCATCCCAAATAAACAAATATACGCCAAGACCCAACGTGCGCTGAATACGTCGAGGTAATTCCATCACTGGAAAAGCATCATTTGACTTAAAAGGTATGATGGACACTAAAATACCTGGGAATAGATCCCATTTTCTTTTAGATGGCCAATTATTTTAGACTCACAACACTACTACGTAAAATCACTCGATGATGCTTTTACTTGGGAAGTGAATAATCTGAAAAGTTTAATATCCTTAAGTATTAGCCTAGCACAACCCAATGGAATTTGAAGCTAATTTCTAGACTAAATTCAAAAATTTTTTGCCCCTGACACACGCCTTAATTTCCTGGCGATACGTGTTCTTTATTTACCACAAACTCCAGAATAACCACGCAAAATTCTGCAAATAAAAATTAATGCGCCGACGAAATTTTAAAGGACATTTATTATAGCATAATCTTAATAGCAGCCATAGGCAACTTAATAAATCTTGAAAATGAGATTCCCAGAGGAAAACTTTGCGCTCACACTGGGTTATCTTAAAATTAAAGAATATGTAAACTTTCGTAACTTAAGTCAGAGTCCGCCCATCCATGACCCCAGCCACCTCCCTGTTTACCCCTGTGGAAGCAGACCTGCAAATACTAGCAGATAACCTGAAACAGCTAGTTGGAAATCGCCACCCCATTCTTTATGCCGCAGCCGAACATTTGTTCG
>JBJTTJ010000038.1:0-32877 GCA_046080125.1 Cuspidothrix sp. | reverse complement strand
GGTAAAATTTGCTCAGTTGACCAATTACTATAAACGTAAAAATCTAAATCGGGAATTTGTCCTTTCAGTTGTTTAAAAGCACGTTTGTAGCTACCTAAAGAGTCCCCAAAATCGCGGGTTAATTCTAATAATTGACAAAGTCGGCGATCGCCTCTAGACAACAAAGCTTGTATAATTGACCAATTATAGCTTTCTGGTCGAAATTCTATCCCTTGAGGCTTGAGTTTCTTTTGTAATAATTGCAACCGCTTCTCCGATTGTTTATTAACTCCCAACCATTGAAACGGAGTATGAGACTTGGGAACAAAGGTACTACATCCTAGTGTTAAACGCAATCCAGGCGCAGCTTTTTTAACATCTTCCATCATTTTTACAGTTGCGTCTACATCCTCGGCTGCTTCCCCAGGAATTCCCACCATTCCATAGAGTTTCAAACTAGATAAACCACCAGCTTTTGTATTAATAGCCGCTTGGATAATTTCCTGATTATACAGTTTTTTATTAACAATTTTACGGACTTTTTCTGAACCACTTTCCACAGCAATTGTCAATGATCTTGTATCGCGTTTCGCCAAAGTTTCAGCCAATTTAACTGTAACTGTATTGGTTCTCACAGAAGCAACACTTAATCTAACATCATCATATTTAGGCTGACTAATGTAATCCAATAATTCAGTAAATTCTGGATGTTGGGTGACAGAAGCCCCCAATAAACCCAACCTGTTAGTAACTTTTAAACCCCGTTCAATTCCCGGAATTAAAGAAGTTTCTAAACTCGCAGTTCTAAAAGGTAAAGTTAAATAACTAGCCAAACAAAAGCGGCACATTTCTGGACAACTTCGCACCACTTCCACCATATAAATATTTTCCCAAGCAGCT
This sequence comes from Cuspidothrix sp., assembly GCA_046080125.1. GTDB lineage: Bacteria > Cyanobacteriota > Cyanobacteriia > Cyanobacteriales > Nostocaceae > Cuspidothrix. The sequence goes on along the minus strand of JBJTTJ010000038.1, from coordinate 31,998 downwards.
TTTTCCGTCACCACAGTAGAAGCAGAAAGAGTATTTCCTCGATAAGTTTGCTTTTGAATAATTGGCGGAATTTCCGAATCAATAGGATTAATTGATTTTATTGCCCCATCTGGTGTAATATATTCTATGACATATAAACTAGGAACATAAATTCCTGGGACTTGAGATAAAGTTTTTAATTGAGTTTTTCTATCAGCATTTCTGACTTTTTTAAAAGTATCTATAAAATCACCAAGCAGATTTTCACCATCTCCCAATAAAATGATATCAAAAAAATCAGCATAGGGTTCTGGGTTAGCCGTCAAAACCGGTCCACCACCAAAAATTAGCGGATGATTTTGATCACGAGAATTAGCCCGAATAGGGATTTCTAAAGATTCCAAAAGATGAAAAATATTCACATAATCTAATTCCCAAGACATAGAAAAACCTAATAATTCTGGATATCTAGGAAGTGGTTCATGGATATCAGTAAATAAACGACTTACCTGTAAATCATCACGGGTAGCCAAAGTCGCCCACACCACCTGATAACCCAGACTAGTTATCCCCACAGTGTACTCATTAGGAAAAGCGAAAATCACAGGAATAGAGTCATTATTGGGGGTTGCGGGGGTAAAAAGAAGACGTTCCGAGTCAAATAAAGATGAGGTCACAGTTTTTTAGTAAAATTATCGAGAAGTTATCTATATTTAATTTTAAGCCATAGAATAATCAAATTAAAAAATAATGTCACCCCGTTAGCCATAATAATTGGTAAAGCCCCGATAATGATGCCATAAATCAACCACAAACACAAACCACTCATAAAAATAATTAACATCACAAAAGAAACATCTTTCGCTGATTTGGTCAGCCAAATTTGGAACATTTGCGGTAAAAAAGCGACCGTAGTTAATACACCTGCGACCAATCCTAAAATAGTGATAAAATCCATCTTGAAAAATTCTCCTTTCTCTGTTCCTCTGCGGTCTGTGCGCCTTTGCGTGAGACAAATTCATGATTTCAGACACCAAGGAATCCTATGATCAATCAACCTGAGAACAATTATCCCACAAAGTAGTAATTTCTCGTAAACTTTGATGATTGCCATTACCTAAAATCAAATGATCTAAAATAGGAATAGCTAGGAGTTCCGCACCAGCCAATAATTGACGAGTCAATTCTATATCTGCTTCACTCGGTTCTAGACTTCCAGAAGGATGATTATGGGCTATTATTACCCGTGTAGCACCTTGACGGATCACTTCTCGAAAAATATCACGGGGAGAGGCTAAAGTTTCCGTCGCAGTCCCAATAGTAATTACCTTTGTTCCTAATAACTTATTTTTGACATCTAATAACAGCACTGCAAATCTCTCTTGGTTCTGCCACATCAAGTCTTGACTAAGCGCGGCAGCGGCAGCCATAGGACTATCAATAACTGTCCCCTCGGAGGGACGGGATAAAAAAGCACGTTTACCTAATTCAATTGCAGCCAAAATAGTCGTCGCTTTAGCCGGTCCAACACCCGGTATTTCCATCAACTCAGCGGGAGTGACATCTCGTAAAGCAGCTAAGGGATCACACTGTCCTTTACCCAATTGTTGTAATATATATTGCCCTAAACCGACCGCTGAGAGTTTACCAGGACCTTGGCCAGTACCTAGCAGAATAGCAATTAATTCTGCTGTCGCTAAAATTTTCGGTCCATGAGTCATTAATCTTTCACGAGGGCGTTCATTTTCAGGCAAGTCGGCTATTCTAAGACAATAGGTCATACAACATCATTTGAGATTTGAGATCAGGAATAATATTCATACTCCAACCCAACAACACCGGTTTTCGGAACTCTAGTGATTCATCTGCGTTTATCTGCGTTTATCCGCGTTCAATAACACTATGAAAATGCACCTTTTAAACTCACCTCAAATTACGCAAAATTACTTACTGATAAATTTGCGTAGCTTTGAGCATATGATAAGTAATAATTAATTGAGTGAGAGCAAGAGGGTAACTTTGCAGAGTTTCTCCAGTTGTACCCGCAATTCTCCCCAATTCTGGGTTAATTTCCCGATCGCAAACATTCTTTAAATAGGGCATATCTGCACACATAATCTGTTCGATTTTATTCACCTGCTCCAAAGTTGCATGACCATCAACTTCCAAAACATCCACCGGTTTTCCCATATCTCTATCCAGTCCCAAACGGATAGCTGACTGAGAATCAGTATCTCCAGCGTCAATAATTTTGGTAAAATCCGGGTGAGGAATAGAAGGACGTAGCATCAACCGCACATTTAGATGTCCACTATTTTCATCTACTTCATTATTAGGTGGATAGAAACTGACAACAATATCTGACCATTGACGCTGGGGACGAATATACGCTTCTGAATCTGGTTCACGTTTATCTAACTCCGCTAATACCTGTTCTGGAGTATATCCCCGCTTTTGAGTATCCCTTTTTACCTTCCAATTAGCCCGCAGTGGTTCAGGAGGTGCGAGGTAAACTTTAACATCATAAGCATCACGAGCAATACGGGTAGAATAACCTAGTAAGCCTTCAATAATGACAAATTTACTGGGTTTGATATATTGCGGTGGTTCAAAAGTCCCTGTTTTGTGGCTATAAACTGGTTTCAGAATAGCTTGTCCTGTTCTTAGCAGCGATAAATGTTGCTGCATAATGTCCAAATAGTTACAATCAGGATGTAGTGCGGTAATACCAATTTCTGCCCGCTGTACGCGATCATAACGGTGATAATCATCCGTACAGATCATAGTCACATTTTCAGGACCTAGTACCTGCGCGATACCTCTAGTCAGGGTTGTTTTCCCAGCAGCACTATCACCGACAATACCAAGAATAATGGGACGAATCATAAATACCCCCCTCTGATGCAAGCGAGTTTATAGAACAATCTTTAATTCTAAAGGGCAAATTAACACTTTTTTCAGAAATTTCGATCACCGTAACATCTCTACATATATTCTCCGTGGTGTTGCTGATTAATGCAATGATTTTTTTCACGCAGAGGTGCGGAGAGTGACAAACAATGCTCTGGATTTTAATTATTCTTTACTAATAACATCCGCGTTTCTATTGTTTCCCAGGTTTGAGTTGATATACTTAATGCTGCTTCTTTACATTGAATAATTAAGTAATTTGCGTAGAGGTATTTATCTAAATCATTGATTTCTTCTTCAGATAAATTAACCATTTCTGGGGTGAGATTAAAACCATATGATTTGATTCTACACTAGGGGTTGTCAACTTAACGTAAAACCTTTAACCCACCTGGGAATGAATTCCCAGTCTCATAGCAAAAGTCATCTAAAGATGACTAAATAACTCAGGAATTTTTGAGTAAACTTTAGTTTACTTTTGTTATTAGCCCGGAAATTCATTTCTGGGCGGGGTTTGTCAGCCAACAGAGTTGATGATTAAAATTCCGCTTTAAAAGAGAATTGAGGGGTTGACATTTGATTTTGAATCTGTTATCATGATTAAGACGAGGAAGAACTATCACAAAATAATTAATAAATATAAATCATGTCCAAACAAACACTGGGATTAGAACAAAATTTGTATGATTATTTACTTTCAGTTTCCCTGCGAGAAGCGGAAATTTTAACCCAACTGCGTCAAGAAACCGCTCAAATGCCAATGTCCCAAATGCAAATATCACCAGAACAGGGACAATTTATGGCTTTGTTAATTAAAATCTTAGGAGCAAGAAAGACTCTTGATGTAGGTGTATTTACTGGCTATAGTTCCTTGGTTGTGGCTTTGTCTTTACCCGCAGATGGAAAAATCGTCGCTTGTGATGTCAGTGAAGAGTATACAAGTGTAGCCCGTCGTTATTGGCAAGCAGCGGGAGTAGCTGATAAAATTGATTTGCATATTGCACCAGCTTTAGAAACATTAGATCATTTATTGAAAGTAGGAGAAGCAGGAACATTTGATTTTGCATTTATTGATGCTGATAAGGGTAACTATGAGAATTATTATGAGCAGTGTCTTAAATTAATTCGCACTGGTGGACTAATTGCCATTGATAATGTACTGTGGTCAGGTAAAGTGGCAGATTCAGAAATACAGGATAATCAAACTCATAAAATTAGGGCTTTTAATCGCAAATTACACCAAGATTCCCGAATTACCATAAGTTTAGTTCCCATAGCAGACGGATTAACCTTAGCGATGAAAAATTAGGAAAATCAAGCCCATGGAAGAACTACTTACCCTCAAAGAACTTCTACACCAAGGTAATATCACAGAAGCCTTGTTAATTGTCGAAGAATTAGAAGAAATGAGCAAATCTGATAAACTGAATAAAATATTTAGCTATGGCATCATTTTACTTTTACACCTAATTAAACAAACTGCTGAAAATCGCACCACTAGGTCATGGAATCTTTCTATTCGCAACTCTGTCAAGCAAATTCAACGCAGTAATTGTCGTGAAAAAGCAAAAGGAACTTATATGAGTGAAACAGAATTAGCAGCAACCCTAGAAGATGCTTATGATTTAGCATTAGAAAAAGCAGCCATTGAAGCTTTTGAAGGTCAATATGAAGCAGAAGAATTAAACCAATTAGTCGAACGACAAGAGATCATAAACAAGGCCATGAATTTAATTTGGGAACGATAAATAAGATCCCCGACTTCTTTTTTATCTTGTAAATACATTATAAATTTATCTCAGAAGTCGGTTATCTGGACATTACAATTTTCTAAATCTCCAATTTCTCACCCCGAATAGCATAATCTAATAATTCCATAGGGTGCATAATAGAAATAGTTTTACCTGGTAAATATTTACTAATTTGCAAACTACAACCAGGGTTAGGAGAAGCAATTAAATCAGCACCAGTATTTAATAAATTTTGAGCTTTTTGTTTACCTAATTCTTCCGCAACTTCCGGTTGTAACATATTATAAACACCCGCACTACCACAACACAAAGCTGCGTCTATGGGTTCTTTTAAAGTTACTCCTGGAATTTGTTTTAACAGTTGACGAGGTTGGACACTAATTTTTTGACCATGTAATAAATGACAAGCATCCTGATAAACTAAAGTCAGATTTTTCTCAGTCAGAGGTGAAAGTTTAGCAGTTAAACCGATATTAGCTAAAAACTCCTGTGAGTCTTTTACTTTCGCGGCAAATATTTTGGCTTTTTCTGCATATTCTGGATCATCTGCTAAAATATGACCATATTCTTTCAAAGTATGACCACAACCAGCAGCATTGATAATCACAAAATCTACATTAGTATCAGCAAAACTATCAATCATTTGTCTGGCTAAAGTTTTCGCTTGTTCCGTTTGTCCCTGGTGTTCGGGAAGCGCCGCACAACAACCCTGAGACTTAGGAATTACCACCTCACAACCATTAGCAGTTAAAACTCTAACAGTCGCTGCATTGACAGGAGAGAAAAACAGCCTTTGTACACATCCTAAAATAACACCAACGCGATATCTTTTTTCACCATTCGCTGGGATGATATCTGGTAAATTATTCTGAAAAGATTGAAGAGTAATTTCCGGTAAAATAGATTCCATAGCAGCTAACCGGGGAGATATAGCCTTAATTAAACCAGTTGCTTGTAATAACTTAGAAATCCCTAACTTTTGATAAACTAATAAAGGAAAAAGTAAAATTCTTAAAAGATCAGGATTAGGAAACAGAGAAAAAATCAATTGTCGAACTAACTTATCAGGTAAACTGCGATGATAATTTCTTTCTACTTGATGTCTAGTAGCCGAAATCAACTTATCATACTGCACACCAGAAGGACAAGTAGAGACACAAGCTAGACAACCCAAACAAGAATCAAAATGTTCAACAGTAGCGGTATTTAAAGCAATTTCCCCCTCATTAATAGCATCCATTAAATAGATACGTCCTCTAGGAGAATCCATTTCCTTTCCTAATACCCGATAACTAGGACAAGTAGACAGACAAAAACCACAATGAACACAACTATCAATTAACTTAGGATCAGGTGGACAATTGTCATCAAAACCCTGTAAATTCTTAATACTAGCAGTATTATTCACCAAACCTTCCGAAACTTGCATTTCTTATTTTCCTCTTAACTTCGCGTTCTTTGCGTCTTCGTGGTTCATTTTCTGAAATCTTAAATCCCACCCACAAAGCGACCGGGACTCAAAATAAAATTAGCATCAAACTGTTGTTTAATACCTCGCATGACCTCCAAAGCATTACCATTATAACCCCAAACATCAAACCTTTTCTTTAACTCAACAGACGCAGATAAAATGGTTAAAAAACCAGAACTTTGTTGACATAAATTCCGTAAAGGTAAGATATATTCTGGATTTTCTAGACGCACCAAACCTAAACCACTGCTAACATGAATTAAACCAATATTTGTTATTTGATTGATAATTTCCACCGCAGCAGTTGGTAATACTCCTATTTTACAAGTAATTGTAGATTCTGTCAGATGATCATATATTTTATTTGGTAATTGTTGCCATAAATTAGACTCCTCAACTCCTTGATAAATCACCCCTTGTAAACCTAACTTTTCACCAATTACTAAAAGTCGTTTCGATTGTTCTTCGACACTTTCATGAATACTTTGAAACCGGGTCATTAAACCTATTCCTGTTCCTAAAGTTAAACTAGTCACCAACTTACTTGATAATAAATCAACTTGAGTTGGTGTTAATTCTGAACTTTGTAAAATTCTCACTGCTGAAGATACGGCTTCAGCTTTACCAGTTAATAGCACTGTTCCCGAAGTTTCAGGAATGGGATAAACTCGCAAAGTGACTTGAGTAATAATACTCAAAGTACCGTAAGCACCAGTAAATAATTTCATCAAATCATAACCTGCCACATTTTTGACAACTCGTCCCCCAGCTTTAGCGATTTCTCCATCAGCACGGATAAAAGTTATACCTAAAATTTGGTCACGCACACCACCATAACGTTGACGCAGAGAACCTGTATCAGCAGTAGCAACAATACCTCCAATGGTAGCTGATTCGGGCGCTGTGGGGTCTAGGGCTAATGTTTGTCCAGATTTGGCCAAAATCTCCTGAAGACGGGCAAATTGCATTCCTGCTTCCACTGTGACAGTTAAATCACCAACGGCGTGTTCTATCAGTTGGTTAATGTATTCTGTACTAACGACAATATCAATATTTTTAGCTAAACCCCCCCAATTGATTTTACTACCTCTACCGCAAGACAGAACGCGCCATTGATGTTTGTTGGCGATCGCTATCACAGTAGCTAATTCTCCTTGACTGTGGGGATAAACAACACAACTGGGGTGACTTTGAGAGTTTATTCCTTGTTGTATTTTTTGTTGCTGCTTAGGTGTGAGACTTTCCCAAGATAAAACAGCATTTTCGCTGCTGACAATAGAAGTTAAGGTAGATGCTATTACATTCATCGCTCTATTTTTATTTTTTTATATCCTTTCCCCAAACTACAATACACCTACCTGTCCATCACTGCGAAGATAAACAGACCTATCCCCCTGATAATTCCCAGAGTTAGAACGAATTTCTAAAAGCAAAGTCCCAAAATTTGGTTTTAATACCACTGCTTTGAGATGTCTACCCCCATCATCCCAGAACATCAAGGAGAAGTCCCCCCATTGTTCTCCTTCCAAATCAAATTGGTATTTTTCTCCTGGTTTTAAAGTCTTTTTTCTCAATTCTGGTAATTGTTCTAATTTTATCTGACCATAACTGCGATTGACAACTTGAACACGAATATATTTGCCCGGAGTAAAACGAAGTGGAGCAGGAGGACATTTAGAAGCACAAGTCTTTGCTAATGTAGTTTGCCGATTAATTGGTATTAGTAACAATGTGACAGTTAGCAGTGCAGTATAAATTGCAAATCTTGTATTCATCTTTCTACACCCTGTTTTTGGTTTAAATATGCTGTAAAAAATCAATATCAGGCAATAAAGGATCGTTGACAATTCCCACACCAGCAAAACCCCAACGTCTTATTAAACCACCTATTTGTGTACTAGCAAGAGATTCGACGGTTAAACGGCTTGCTAAATCAGCAGCATGGGTATTAAGATAACTCAAGGCATCGAAATCTTCCTTAAATAATAGTAAATATCCTGATGTATCATCATTAACACGGGCTGTGAGATATTTACCATCTGTTCTAGAACGAATTATATAATAAACCATTGGCAATTGGTGACAACTAACAACAAACAACAAACAACAAACAACTGACAACTAACTAATTCAAATCTTCTAATTTAATCCGAGGGTCTGCTGCTTTTAAAATTAAGTCAGCAATTAAATTACCAACAATTAATAATACTGCACTCATTAATAAACTTGCCATTACTAAATATTGGTCTTTAGCTAAAACAGCTTGTAGAGTTAACTTTCCTAAACCTGGCCAATTGAAGAAATTTTCTGTAATAAATGCACCGCTTAATAAACCAGCTAATTCAAAACCCAATAAAGTAATTAATGGGTTAATCGCATTTCGCAAAGCATGAACATAAATAACACGATTTTCTGGAAGTCCTTTAGCGCGAGCAGTTTGAATATAATCTTGCCGTAACACATCCAATAATTGACCCCGCATAATGCGTTGTAAACCAGCGAAACTGGTAACACTCAAAGCAATTAATGGTAAAACTGAATGCCAAGCAATGTCAATAATTTTACCTAACCATGTCAGTTCTGCATGATCAATACTTGTCATATTACCAACAGGAAAAAGTGGGGTAGTTAATTGGGCAAAAAATAGTAAAAATAAAACAGTGATAAAATTGGGAATACCTTGACCAGCGTAACTGAATATTTGTAAAATATGGTCAGTTCTACGATTTTGTTTTACAGCAGCGAGAATACCCAAAGGAATTGCGATCGCCCATGTTATAGTTAGAGAAGCGATCGCTAATAATAACGTTGCTGGCACTCTTTCCCATAATAAAGAAGATACAGAACGTTGATAGACAAAACTTGTTCCAAAATCTCCCTTAGTGAGAATTTGCTGCAACCAAAACCTAAACTGTTCTGTCCAAGACTTATCTAAACCAAATTGCTGTCTTATTTCCTCAATTCTTTCTGGTGAGATCTTAGGATTTTGCCTTAAAGTATCTATATAATCCCCCGGAGAAAACTTCATGGCGAAAAAAGCTAACGCAGACGCTAAAAAAATCGTTAATAGTGCCTGTAAAAGTCTTTTAATCACATAAATAAAAGTTTCACTTGTTACCAGTTTTATCAACCACCGGGTGTTTGTCTCCAAGGAGATTTTTGTATTTGTCATTCGATTTTACATTTTAGATTTTGGATTTTTAGATCTACCCCAAGAATAAATCCTAAGAGTGATATTATTCAGGAATTATGAGTGATTACTGAGCTTGTTAATTATGAACCGATAATTCCATAATATCCTGAACTCCCGAAAAGGAAGCGTGGCGAACCCATACTCCCGAACTCCTGAATACTGAGCTAATATTCTACTAAAGAAATGATCGGGACATCAGGTAAATGTTTCCGTCCTTGTAAATCCCGTAACTCGATAATAAAGCCAAATCCTACCAATTCACAGTCAATTTTCTGTACTAACTTAGCTGTTGCCCCAGCAGTACCACCAGTAGCAATTAAATCATCTACAATCAGGACTTTACTACCTGGTACTAAAGCATCCTGATGTACCTCTAATGTATCTGTACCATACTCTAGTTGATATTCAATCGCATGAACCGCTGCTGGTAACTTGCCTTTTTTGCGAACAGGAATAAAACCAGCGCCTAACTTATAGGCCACAGGTGCACCAAAAATGAACCCCCGCGACTCCATGCCAATAATATAATCTACCTCCAGTTCAATTTCCGAGCATTTTTGTGCTAAAAGGTCAATAGTATAACGCAATCCGGCCGGATCGCTTAATAGAGTAGTAACATCTCTAAATAAAATTCCGGGCTTAGGAAAATCCGGTATATCACGAATTAGCGATTTTAAATCCATATTTGTGAATAGTCGTTAACTAAAAGACAAAAGGAAAAAATTTTTCCCCAAATCAACAAAAATCCTACCCTATAATGTCATAACCTGGGGACTGGAGCTTTTGGTTTATGATTGACTGAGGATAACCGAAAAGTTAAAAAAATAATCTATATGGAAACATTTGAGTAGAAAAAGTAAGTAATGTATATAATTGAACTGGCATATCCGATAACATCCATCACTTTATTAGAAACACATAAGGTATTTTCTAGAATGAATGTCTCCGCTAGTGTTACATCTTTAAACAGCCCAAACTCCGAGGGAATGCCCATGATATTGGACACTTTACCAGATCCAGCGATCGCCGGCCAGGTATGTCCAACCAGAACTAGATTAGAAATAGACCTGATGTTACTAGCCATTGAGGCCTTAGAACTGGGTGGTTCAGAAGCCTTCCTGTCCTTTGCCGAAGAATTAGACCTCAAAGGCATTATCAAAAATCGGGTAAACTTATGGCGGATGCGAGCCTCCAATCCCATGCGGAGAGCCCATAGTCGCCGTCCCTTAGACATTTTAGAAGCTAAAGCCCTAGTAGTTATCGCTTGTTACATTGCTCGACGGTTAACAGTTGTCATCCGCCAACTACTAACCATATATCAACAACTAGCAGAAAAACAGATTCCCCTAGAACAGAATTTAAGATTAGCCAATTACCTAGAAAGATTTAGAGCCCATTTTAAAAGTCGTATGAATTCCCGTCGTTCCGGTTTATTAGCATTGACTTCTGATGAAAAATTAGATGAACTAGCTATAGAGTTATTAGGAAAATTACTATTCTGTACGGGTACAGCAGGAATGCAGCGATACTGGATTTCTCTTTTTGATGGTGAGGTATAGTAAACAGACATGAATATCCAACGTAAATATAGTTTGCCAAATTGTACCCTGCTTCTAGAAGGGTTAACCGACATAACACGAACCGCTAACTTTCAAGAATTGCGTCCAGAACTGTCTATATTAGTTAATGTAGAATGCTACTTGTCTAACTACAATCAACCCATCAGAGGCGGTAGAGAATTTTTTGAAAGCCTAGTCAGAGCCGTAAGTTCCTACGCCCAAGAAGTGTTAAGTAATATACCTAATCCCCAAATCCAAAATCATGACTCAGAGCTAGTTAAATTTCAAAAAATTGACAGCAACAGACACAAATTAATTGTTCATAGCGAAATTGCATCATATCCACAGACAGAAAATAACCAAGAACAACCCCTGCAAATTATCCTCAACACAGTCCAATTATTTGACCTGGTAGAAGCAGTAGATCAATTTTTTGCCGATAGCCAGACTTTACCAGAATTATGCCTAGAATTACATCCAGTTACCCGCAGTTATGCCGGTTCAAGTCAAACCCTCATTAAACAAGCCATTCCCGCTACCATCGGTGTATCTAGTCTAGCCGCAGCCGCAGTAGCATTTAGCCTCATTCCCGCGCCTCCAGTCCGCCCACCAGAAGTCAAATCAGAAACCCACTCTAGTACAACCACACCCACAACCACACCCACAACCACACCCACAACCACACCCACAACCACACCCACACCCACAACCACACCCACAGCAGTTGCAAGCCCAGTTGCAATTCAAGATTTAGAAGCACTGTTAAAAACAGTTCCAGAAATCACAGATTCATCACAATTATGGGCATTAAATCGCCAAGTTTATAATCAAATTGATCCCAATTGGAAAAACCGATCTAAACTGCCAGAAGACTTAGTTTATCGTTTAGGTGTAGCCGGCGATGGTAGTATTGTTGGCTATAAAGCAGTAAATCAAAAAGCTAGTGATGCGATCGAAAAAACACCATTACCGCAACTACTTTATAATCCTGCAAATCGCATTCCTAACGAACCAATTGCTCAATTTAAAGTCGTCTTCACACAAAAAGGCATTTTACAGGTTAGTCCTTGGGGTGGATACCCAGACAAACCACAACTAATTGGTGAAAAAATCACCGACCCCGGCAAAATCAAAGATTTGAGTCAAAAACTCTATAGTAAAATTCGTCAAAATTGGAGTATTGCCCCTACTTTTTCTACTGAATTGAAGTATCGTATAGCTGTCAATGAAGAAGGTGTCATTGCTGACTATGAACAACTTAACCAAGTTGCTTTTGAGCATTTTGAAGAAACACCTTTACCACAGATTTTAAAGTCTGTTTACGGATCAAACCTTATCCCCCTGGGTAACAAAAAACCTCTAGCCCATTTCCAAGTTGTATTTACTCCCAAGGGTGAATTACAAGTTACCTCTTGGGAAGGATACAAATAATTGTTGACGGTTAACTATTGGCAGGTCAAAACCCTATTTGGTGATTTTCCCCATATAATTGCCCCACAGTTGTGCTGCTTGGGCGCTGCTGCCAGATGTGGGTGAATTATTATCATTGCCTAACCAAATACCCGTAACGAGTTGACGACTAGGAATAAAGCCAATAAACCAGAGATCAACATTATCATTTGTTGTCCCAGTTTTCCCTGCTTCCCCTAAACCAATAGCCGCACTACGTCCTGTACCGTTAGTAATTACCCCGCGCATTAAATTAGTCATTGTCTGAGCTACTTCTGTTTTTAGCGCTTGTTTATTACCATTTGGATCTTCATCAAAGGAATAGACAACACGACAGGTTTGTAAATCTTTGATATTTTTACAATCACTACTATCTAAAATTCTACTGATAGCATGGGGACGCTTCCAGACACCACGATTACCAATTGCCCCAAAAGCTCCGGTCATTTCCAAAACATTAACTCCACTTTGACCTAAAATTAAGCCGGGAACTGCCTCAAGCTCAGATTTAATGCCCAACCGTTGAGCCATATCTACGACTTTATTTAAGCCAAGTTCCTGGGACATTCGTAAAGCAATGGGATTTTCTGAAAGTGCTAACCCAGTGGCGATATCTAAACTACCGCCACCATGGCGACAGGGTTTATAGGTAAAACCTTTCCAGGTAAAAGGACTACAAGAATAAGTTTTATAGGGAGAAAACCCTTGTTCAATGGCCGCAGTATAGGCAAAAATTTTAAAAGTAGAACCTGGTTGTCTTTGGGCTTGGACAGCGCGGTTAAACTGGCTTTTTCTGTAGTCTATTCCCCCGACCATGGCCAAAATACTTCCAGTTTTCGAGTCTAAAGTTACCATTCCCCCTTGGGAAAAACGCAAGTTTGCGCCATCTTTAGCAACGGAATTTTTTAAAGCTGTTTCTGCTTGCGCCTGGATAGATGGATCTAATTGGGTTTCAATTATGTAATTACCTTCCCTGGTAGCTTCTGGTCCCAAAATCGAGATTAATTCTTGAAAGACATAATCATAAAAATATGGGGCAATGGTTTTAGCCTGTTGTTCACAAACTTTAGGACTAATTTGCACCGTAGAACGACGAGCGCGGTTTGCTTCCTCCGTAGAGATTTTGCCCATTTCCCGCATTCGCTTAATGACTCGATTGCGATAATCTTTGACGCTAAGTTTACGCGATCCACTGCTACAAAAATCAAAGGCATTGGGAGCAGGTAAAATAGCTACTAGGGTGGATGCTTCTGCTAGAGTTAATTCTTTGGCTGATTTGCTGAAGTAATACTTAGCAGCATCTTCAAACCCAGAAGTATCTGCACCCAAAAACACCCGATTTAAGTAAGTGAGTAAGATCTCATCTTTGCTGTGGAAGGTTTCCAGTTTTAGAGATACTACGGCTTCTTTGATTTTCCGTTCTAAAGAGTCTTGAGTACCCACATATTCGCGGAATAAACTGCGAGCTACTTGTTGGGTAACTGTACTCGCCCCTTGTTGCACATCACCGCTACGGGTATTAATCAGTATGGCTCGCAATACACCCAAGGGATCTACCCCAACGTGCCAATAATAACGACTATCCTCGGAAGCTATAACTGCGGCTGGTAAATAGGGTCCAAAGTCCTCTAATTTCTTCAGGTCTGTGTGAGTGATATTTCGCGGTTCACGTAGTGGAGTTGAACCGTCACCCGCATAGACTACTATGGGAGCGCGAGTGGCTGTAGGTAGGGGTGTAACTGAAAATTTCAGCCATTCCACACATAAGGCCAAGGCAAATAAAGTTGTCACACCACCAACACCATAAGCTAGATAGGTGAGATATTGGATATACCAGGCAGGTGGATCTATATATTGTAGACGGACAGAAGCGGCTAGTTCTGGTGGTCCTAGGGTCAGAATATCACCATGACGCAGTTCTAAGGCTTTGATTCTGCGTTTGCCCAGATATATGCCATTGGTAGAGTTTTCATCCTTGATGGTAAAAACTGGGGTATTTTGGGAAGAGTCCCGCAATAGGGAAAGGTGAATTTTGGTGACAACTGGGTTACGAACGACGATATCACAGGAAGAACTACGTCCGAGAGTATAGCGATCGCCCAATAATGGATATTCTTCCGCCTGATTTGCCCCCGCATCATATACCATTAATTTCGGTACTTTGGCATTAGGCTTGAGTGCCAACTTGCTAAAGTCAACTCTAGTTTGAATGGTATTTACTGCTTGAGTTATTTGACCAATAAAGGTTTGTGGCTTTTGGGGAGGTTGGGGTGAATTCATAAACAATTAAATTTCAAACATCAGAATCTAATTTTTTAATTTTTAATTTTGCGTTTTTAATTACTCGGTGTTTTTCGCCAGGATGCAATTAACAGGCAGACAATCCCTATACTAATAAAAGAGTCAGCCATATTAAATATCGCAAAATTAATTAGGCGAAAATCGAGAAAGTCAACCACATATCCTAATCTAAATCTATCTACACCATTGCCCATTGCTCCTCCTAAAATTAAACCATAACCCAACTGGTCCCAAAAACTTAACCATGGTCCTGATAATGCCACTTTCATCAACACTAAACTTACACCTAATGATAACCAGCGTAATAACTCAACTTTGCCGCTTAATAAACTGAAGGCTGCACCTGTATTCCTAACATACGTAAAATGAAATATATCATCTATTATAGGTAGTGTTTGCGAGAGAGCAAATGTATGTACTACCCAAGATTTTGTCAATTGGTCAAATAAAAATGCTGTCAAGGCAGCTATCCAGAAGTAGCGATTTTTTATACGCATGATAAATTGGTCAGTTGTTTTGTTGTCAGTTGTCAGTTGTTGGTTGTTTTTATTGACCACTGACCACTGACCACTGACCACTGACCACTGACCACTGACCACTAACAACTAACAACTAACAACTGACTAATAAAACATTATATGTCGTAGGACATAAGCCACTATGGTGACAGCACAGACTATTACCAGTTGTCCTGGTAGGGGAAAGCAAGAGTATTTGAGAATTGCTTGGACTACAGATAGATTTTCTGTTCCTTTCCAGGGCAGAAAAGAACTGATAATTAAATAGGCAATTCCGCAGATGTGAACTGTCAACAGGCCACAAATACAGCTAAAAGCCAAACTTTCTAGGCGGGGTCTAGCTTTAAAGGCTAAATAACCACAAATCCAGGCTCCGGGAATAAAACCCAACAAATAGCCAAATTGAGACAGCTTAACATAACCAATACCACCGCCTTCGGCAAATACTGGTAATAGGGTTAATCCCATCACTAAATAGGCAATTTGGGACACGGCTCCAGCATTTTGACCTCCTAAGCAACCTACTAGCAGCACTGCACCAATTTGATAGCTTACACCCAATGATAGAGTTTGAATTCTGTGCTGACTCCAATTCCAGGGTAGAGTCAAACCATAGGCTTCTAGGAAAGTACCACCTATTGTTAGGAGCAAGCCTATCATCGCCCATAGTATTTGATTTGAGGCAACAAACATTTATTTTAGCCGGGTGGAAAGCAATAGGGACAATTAAATTAATAGGAATAAGTATAGGCGAATTCAGAGAATATGCCATTGATGATCATTCAAGTCAATACCATAGCCGATGCATACGTATCGTGATGTAGAAAGGACAGACAACCAAAATCTAAACAGCAAGATAGAAAGAGTCGGAAATTTGATCCTTAAAATTTGGATCCAAGATGTAGTCTAGGAGTCACTGGAATTGCTACCATAATTTCAGATTAGTTATTCAAACCTTGATTCAATCCGAAACCTTAGAACTACTAGAGTGGCCCCGCCTGTGCCAGCACCTTTCCACCTTTGCGGCAACTAAATTAGGGGCGATAGTTGCGCGTGACCTACCTATTCCTGGAAATCAGGAGGCAAGCGTTGATCTATTAGCGCAAACCAAAGAAGTTTACGAACTGGAAAGTCGTTTACATCCGGGATTATCCTTTGAAGGAATTCAAGATATCGGAGATTCCATAGAAAGAGCGGCACTTGAGGGGATTTTGTCCGGGGAAGAACTGTTAGCGATCGCTACTACCCTAGCAGGGGCAAGAAATTTACGCCGTGTTATTGATAATCAAGAAAATGTCCCAGTTTTAGGCAATTTAGTCTCTCAACTGCGGACTTACCCAGAATTAGAACAGCAAATCCACCATTGTATTGATGAACGCGGCCAAGTTACTGATCGGGCTAGTCAAAAAATGGGGGAAATTCGCGGAGAATTGCGGCATATTCGCGGACAAATTAGCCAAAAACTCCAAAATATCATCCAAGCCAAATCGGGTGCAGTTCAAGAACAGTTAATTACCCAAAGAGGCGATCGCTACGTTATCCCCGTTAAAGCCCCGCAAAAGGACGCAATTCCTGGTATTGTTCACGACACATCAACCAGTGGTGCAACCCTGTATATCGAGCCTAACAGCATCGTGCCAATGGGTAATCAATTGCGTCAAGTTATCAGAAAAGAACAAACCGAAGCTGAAGCTATTCGCCGTCAATTAACCGAACAAGTCACCGTAGTGACAGGGGATTTAGAAAGGTTATTAGCCATTGTCACCACCTTAGATTTAGCAGTAGCCAAAGCCCGTTATAGTCTGTGGATCGGTGCTAATCCGCCCCGTTTTATCAACCGGGAAGACAAGGAAATTATTACCTTGCGAAATCTGCGTCATCCGTTGTTAGTTTGGCAACAACAGCACGAACAAGGAAATCCCGTCGTCCCAGTAGATTTATTGATTAGTCCCCAAATTAGGGTAGTCACAATTACCGGACCCAATACAGGCGGAAAAACTGTCACTTTAAAAACCTTGGGACTGGCGGCGATCATGGCCAAAGTGGGCTTATTTGTTCCTGCTCGTGAACCGGTAGAAATGCCTTGGTTTGCCCAGGTTTTAGCCGATATCGGTGATGAACAATCCCTACAACAGAGTTTATCTACCTTTTCTGGGCATATTCGCCGCATTAGTCGGATTTTAGAAGCGATTGATCAGAGAACAGGGAACAGGGAACAGGGGAGCAGTAGGGGCGAACGGCCGTTAGCCCAGACAACAGTCAACAATCACCAATCCCTAGTTTTACTTGATGAAGTAGGGGCAGGGACAGATCCGGCGGAGGGGAGTGCATTGGCGATCGCCCTCCTCAAATATCTCGCCAACCATACCCAGCTAACCATGGCTAGTACCCACTTTGGCGAACTTAAAGCTTTAAAATATGAAGATATCCGCTTTGAAAATGCTTCCGTAGAATTTGACGAAACAACTCTTTCCCCTACTTACCGTCTTCTATGGGGAATCCCCGGCCGTTCCAACGCCTTGAGTATTGCTCTGCGTTTAGGTTTAAAACCGGAAGTGGTGGCAGAGGCAAAAACCCAAGTGGGAGAAGCCACAGACGAAGTAAATCAAGTTATTGCCGGTTTAGAAGCTCAACGCCGCAACCAGGAAACCAAAGCTGCCCAAGCTCAAAATCTATTACGGCAAGCCGAACTTTTATACAAAGAAGTTTCCGCCAAAGCCACCGCCTTAGAAACTAGGGAAAAAGATTTACGTATTTCCCAAGAAATAGCCGTTCAACAAGCCATTAGGGAAGCTAAAGGCGAAATTGCCCAAGTCATCCGCAGTTTGCAAAAAGGCACACCTAAAGCCCAAGATGCCCAAAAAGCTACCATAGCTATTAATCAAATTGCCACAAAGTATCAGCCAGCACCCCCACCTAAGACCAAACCTGGGTTTATGCCCAAAATAGGCGATCGCGTGCGGATACCCAAACTAGGACAAACAGCCGAAGTTCTAGCAATTGCTGATGCTGACGGTGATCTCACCGTGCGTTTTGGCATCATGAAAATGTCTATACCACTCGAAGATGTAGAATCACTAGATGGACAAAAGCCAGAACCAACGATTAAATCTAAACCGGCCCCAGCCCCAACCCTAGTTGCACCTCCCCCGGCCCTACTCATTCGCACCTCGAAAAATACTATAGATCTGCGCGGAAAACGAGTGGCTGATGCCGAATATATCTTAGACAAAGCTATTTCTGAAGCTACTGGCCCAGTATGGATCATTCATGGACATGGTACTGGTAAACTAAAGCAGGGTGTTCATGATTTTTTGAAACAACACCCCAGAGTTACCCACTACGAACCAGCAGAACAAGCTGATGGCGGTAGTGGAGTCACCATTGCTCATATTTAGTAGGAGCAACAGCTGTTAACTCAGAAGTATGGCTTCGTCACGCTTCCCTATCAGGAGGAAAGATGAAGGAATAAGAAGATAATTTTCTTCCCCCCCCCTGCTCTCTACCTCCTTGAGCTTTATCATCTACGGTATAATCTATGCAATCAACTGCTAATCCAGCTATAACAAAATCCCCTTGGGAGGATTTAAGTGCACTCCCAGCTACCAATACTATTCAATGGGAAAATATCAAAACCCAACTAGACTTGGTGCTATTAGCTCTGGAAACCCTAACTGGCATCGGTTCAGAGGCTATGTTATCAGCAGCAGTAAGTCTAAATTTAGAGTCTAAAATACCGGATCGGGTCGCCCTATGGCGATTACGGCAATCAAACCCTCTGCGTAAAGGCCAAGGGGGAAGGAAAAAGCTCGATGTGGAAGAGGCGCGATCGCTCGTTCTAATTATCTGCTATCTTGCCAAACAACACCAAGAATTAATACGTCAAGCAGTAGGGTTATTAGAACAAATGACCGCAAATAACCAACCACCTTACCAAACTGCTTTGTTGGGAGATTATATAGATGCTTTTTGCAACACCTACCAAGAACGCATGACAGAGGAAGAAACTACCTCCACAGATTTACTAACCCGTTTATCTCTCAAACTGTTAATAAATTTACTCTTTTATAGTGCCCCAGGTGGCCACCGTCGCTTGTGGTTAGCACTAATAGATATTTCTCCAAAATAATTTTTGATTTTCGGTTTCGATTTTCCATTTTCGTTCACATAAAATCTGAAATTCCCCATTCTCTTTGCAATTACTGTTATGTCTTTATCCAATTCTGTCATTCGTCGTTATACTCCCCCCACTTGCACACTAGAAATATGGGCGGAAAACTCACCCCTCTCTCATTGGGCAGATAAAAATATCATTAAAAATCTGCAATTTCGCCTCCATTTTGATGATCCCCGACTGTCAGAAGACCGTAAAATCTTGATTCAAGGTGATCAGCAACAACTAAAATTTTTATGTAATATCGTTACTAATTATGTTCAAGAACTTCTGCAACAATCGGCGGCAGATTTCATAATTAATTTATCGGACACCAAGAATTCTCCAACACCATCAGAATCAGAGGCACAAGATACTCCCACATCTGTTTTACCTCATCCAACTATATCACCTGCGCCCAATTCATTTTCTTCCACCAAAGTTTATTTAGAACCCAGTGGTAATTTAACTCATAAACTGCATTTGGGTTATCTTGCTAACCAAACATCTGGACAAGTCCTGGAATTGACTTTACTGCAATTATTTGATTTGGCAACGGCTTTAGATGAATACTCATCTGATATGCTGACCTTACCCACGCCTAATTATAATGCTAGTCCGACTTCTTTACCCCAATGGGCTCCTATAGCAGCTATTTTAGTCATAGCCGCAGGTTTAACTCCATTCACTTGGCAATATGCCACAAATTTTCAACAAAATAAATCCCAGGTTGCTAAGAATACAAATTCTTCCGTGCCCAAGCCGGAACTATTACCTTCAGCTAAAGTAAATTTAGCTACTCCTCAATCATCATTAGTACCCCCACTGGCTAATTTGACTACTCCATCATTATCTTTTCCCAATCCTACTCTCTCTACTTCACCCACAAAACCACCTCAAACTACTCCTATTACTCCGCAATTTTCCTTGCCGCCTATAGTACCACAAATTGATACTGGTAATTTACCCCAGGCAAAACGCAATTCTCCCAAAGTTGTCGCAGAAAATCCCATTAATTCTTCTAACTCTCAAAAATTGCCAAGCAATACTAATAATACTTCATCTAGTATTTATACAGGTAATCAGTCTATTACCACTATTCCCAATAACCTAATTAGCAATAATACTGATACTCAATCAGCAATATCTAACACTGAGTTACAAAAAGGACAATCTCAATCACCCCAACTATCTCCACAAGAAAAAAAAGATAATTTAGTGAGAAGATTAAGAGCCGCAACTAAAAGCTCTTCATCTACACCTATTAGTAATAGGACTCTATTTGATACACCTCAAATTGCAGAAGCTAGAGAATACTTGAATAAGCACTGGCAAGCACCAACTGGTCTTTCCCAAGCTTTAGAATATAGTTTAATCTTGGGTGTTGATGGTACAATTGAAAGGATTTTACCTTTAAATCAAGCTGCTAGAGAATATATTGATAGTAGTGGTCTACCCCAAATTGGTAAACCTTTTGTTTCTACTAATCAATCTGGGCAAAATCTGAGAATTCGAGTTGTTCTTAGTCCTGACAATAAGGTACAAACATTTCCAGAAACACCCTAGTACCGCAAGGTGGAAGTCAAAAGTCAAAAGTCAAAAGTCAAAAATAATATGGCATAAGCTTTTTAGTGATTGAGAATGGCTGTTTTATTTACGCCGTGCTGTACTAGTTAAGTAGAACGGACTGAATAATTCAAAGTTTGTAGTGAGGAATTTATTCCTCATTTGAGGACTCAAGTCCTCACTAGCAGCTCATTTTTTTTACATTACTTAATCTACTTTGATTTATTCTCATCTACTTACTTATCAATAATATTAGAAAAATCTGTTTCTGAATTTTATTATGCTTCTAAAAAAATCAGAGAAAATCGGTTACAGAAAGTTAAACCCAATCAAAAATATGATCGCCCAAATAAAACCGAAACTGGCTTTATGAGAGGCAAATACGTCACGATTGAGGGTCAACTACTCAAAAAATTTTTTTTAGTTGCGAGAACTTTTAATTATTGTGATTGAGATCAAAGCAAATGCTAAAAATATGGCTAAATCACGTAAGATATTAACATCACCATGTTTAATGGCGATCGCTATTAATGCCCAAACTGTTACACTAACGTAGGGAATATCCTTAAATCTAATCATCATAATAGCACCAATAATTGATGCGATCGCTAACATAATCATAGTCCAAATCTGACCACTAATTCCCCAACCATTCCATCCATAAAAATGTAGCGCACAAGCGACATTTACCACTGTTGCCACACTAATCCAACTCAAATAAATACTAATAGGATAGTGTAAACATAGCCTTTTCCGACGCGATGTAGGATATTCGCCAACACCTAATAGTTGATATGCCACCATCAGCGATGCCAAAATACCAAACATAGCCACCACAGAAAATGCAAAAAATCTCGCTAAAAAGAAATACACCCAAATACTTTGAAAACCAGAGGCAACAGCTAACAAATATCCAGTTTTTCGTAAATCTGCATCTTGTTTTTTTCGCGGTAGAAATTGATAAATTGCTAAGGCAAATAATCCTAAATAAATCAATCCCCAGATGGCAAAAGCATAATTAGCAGGAATAATTAACACATCTTTAAATACAGTGTTAGAAATTGCTCCTATACTTAGTCCATTGAGAGGAAAAATATTAGATGCTACATTCACCACGAAAGCACCAACAATGGCGATTAAAGTTACCCATTGTCTTAGTCGATCTTGATTATTCTTCACATTAGATTCTTGCATAAGTCATTACCAAGTGGGATCACTAAAAAGATGTATTGTTAATTGATCTTTTCCTGGAGGAACTACAGTAATACAAGCCCGAATAACTTCTCCGTCCTCTAATTCTACCGTACAAGCGTGACAAGTCCCCATTAAACAACCAGTAGGAATTGATATACCCGCCCGTTCCGCTACATCCAATAACGATTCTCCAACTTCCCCATCAACAGTTACATCATCTGGTAAAAAATTAATCTTCATACTTATCTGTTCGGTCTTTTTGTGCTCCAATCATTTTCACACAAACTACGATAACTTATATCTTCATGACTATTGAAGTCAGCCATCTGAGAATTACTTGACAAATAATCCCTTAGTATATAGCAATTTCTTGCCAATAAACTCGTTAATGTAATATCTGACAATTTTCGTAAAACTACATTACCTTTATCACCACCGGCGGCCAATATTGTCCCATCAGGGCTAAAATTAATAGTCGTTAACTCGCTTTCATCACCTTTTAAAGCCATCAGTAAAACACCTTGTTGATTCCATAATCTTACCTGATTATCACTACTAGCTGCTAAAGTTTTCCCATCGGGACTAAAGCTAACACTAATAAAACCATCACCATCTCCCATCAGTGTTTGTTTTAATTCACCATTGTGACTCCAAATATTGACCCGACTATCAAGACCAACTGAGGCCAAAATATCGCCATGAAGTGACCAAGCAACGCCATTTACAGCACGAGTATGGCCGCTTAAAGTTCTGACAATTTGACCATCATTTGTCCATATTTTCACCAAAGTATCATCACTAGCAGAGGCTAATAATTTACCATCGGGACTAAAACTAATCCAGTTAATTGCATCCCTATGACCTGTTAAGGTTTTGATCAATTTACCTTCTGGACTCCACAATTTGATAGTTTTATCCTTACCAGCAGAAGCAAGAATTTTACCATCAGGAGACCACGCTACAGTTAAAACAGAATCATGATGTCCCGCCAAAGTTTTTAATAAATTACCATTTTTATTCCATAATTTGATAGTTTTATCCCGACTACCAGAAGCCAGAACTTGACCATCAGGAGACCAAGCAACACCCCATACTTGATCCGTATGACCTGTAAGAATCTTTAATAATTGACCTTCCCGATTCCAAATTTTGATTGTTTGATCTCGACTAGCACCGGCTACGATGTTACTATCAGGACTAAAACTCACACTTGTTACCCAATCATCATTGGTCTGAGGATTACGTAAAATCAAACTATCCCAACGCCAGAGAATAATAGTTTTATCTTTACTACCAGAAGCCAAAGTGTGTCCATCAGGACTAAAACTGACACTATTTACCCAACTATTATGTCCACGCAAAGTTCCCAGTAAATTACCATTAAGACTCCAAAGTTTAACTGTTTGATCCATGCTTGCAGATGCAATAGTATGACCATCATGGCTAAAATTGACACCAATAACAGCACTACTGTGTCCAGAAAGAGTTTGCAATAATTTACCGTCTCGATTCCATAATTTAATAGTTTCGTCCTTACTAGCAGAAGCTAGAAGATTACTATCAGGCGACCAAGCTACAGATAAAATCCCATCTTTATGGGCTGATAAAGTTTTTAATAGTTTACCTCCTCGACTCCATAATTTTATAGTTTTATCAGCACTGCTAGAAGCCAGAATTTTGCCATCATTAGACCAAGCTACAGCTAAAACAGCATCTTTATGACCTAATAAAGTTTTTAAGAGTTTACCGTCTCGACTCCATAATTTTATAGTTTTATCTGTACTTGCAGAGGCAATTACATCACCATCAGGATGAAAACTGACACTATTAACAACAGATTTATGAGCGACTAAGGTTTTTAATAGTTTACCATCTCGACTCCATAATTTAATTGTTTGATCTTGACTACCAGAAACTAGCATTCGACTATCAGGACTGAAACTGACACTATTGATAATATCTTTATGTCCTGTTAAAGTTTTCATCAACCGACCTTGAGGATTCCAAAGATTAATAGTCATGTCTGCACTAGCGGAGGCAATTAAAGATTTATCCTTGCTAAATGTTACTGTTCTAACTCCAGATAAATGACCTTCTAAACGATTACGCTCTTTGACTCCATACACCGCTTGATAGAGTGCAGTGAGTACCTTTTCCTGAGTATTAGAATTACTCCATAAAGTTCTTTCTAATTTTTTTCCCGCTTTTAAACTTTCTTTGAGAGCATCAATACCTTTTTCCGAAGCAAATAACGCTTCGCTAGATGCACTGAGAATTTTCATTTCACTATCTGTGAATGTAATAACAGAGGCAGTTAAGCCGATAATGGTAATCATGCAAGCTGTTAAAGCAATCTTGAGGGCAATATTTAATCTAATCGCAATCAAATGTTCTTGTTTTTGACTTGCTGCTAATTTTTCAGTTAACTCTTTTTCTTTTAATTCTCTTCTTAGTCGTTCGATTTGTAGCTGACTTTCTTCTTCCCGCTTCCGCAATTCTCTTAATTCTGTGAGTAAATTATCTCCTTGGCAATCATGGATATGGACTAAACTTACATTCTGTTGAGTTTTTCTTAATTCAGTCCTCAGATATTCAATGTATTGATAACTATTACGGATTCTTTCGCGTAATTTATTAATTTGTATTTGTAATCCAGATTCCTGTGGTTGTAAATGACGAATTAAGTTTACTAAGTAATCATGAATTAGTTGATATTGTTTAGGAAAATTAGGAACAATAACAACTAACCCAGAATCAACTAAAATATCTAAAATTAGATCTAAATTACTAGAGTCTTGCAATTCAGACAGTTCTGCTTTTAACTCTGCATAGGTTTTAAAGGGTCTTTTATAATTTTCGTCGGTTAATAAATATAATACTATGAGAGTAGCCTGTTCATTTTCTTGTCCACATTCTTTAATAATTTCTTGGATATATTCTTGAATCAACTTGTTTGGGCGATAGGGTTCATATTCTGCTAGTGTGGTTATAAATTTATCTTGTAGTTGTGCGCCGACTAACTGCAATTCTATGGGGCGAACTTCACCCATCTCTAAGGACAAATCAGCCACCAATGCATCAATTAAAGCTGGTTCTAATTGGACTTGTGATTCTTGATGTAAATCATGGTAACGTTTAGTTAAGTTCTCAATAAGTTTTCTAGCATTTTCAGTTGAAAAATTGTCAATTTCATAACGAAATTTTCGATCTAAGATATTATTCCCAATTGCTTCTATTGATGAAAGATGCTTAAAATCTAGTAGTCGGTGTAAATAATCCTCCCGCAATGTCAGAATAACTTTAACAAAGGATATACTTAAACAATCACTAATAAATTTATCAAATTCTTGTTTTTTATTACTGTCTGTATCACCAAAGAAAAATTCCTCAAATTGGTCAAATATTAAAACTGTAATTAGAGAATGATCAGCATTATTCCGTAGTTTTTGGTAAATAATATCAATGTTTATAACTGAGTAAATATCAGTGAGAGGTTGCGTTTCTATGGCTGATTTTCTCGCCAGTTTCAACATCGCTTTAGTTAAGGATTTCTCTAATTCTCCTAACCAATCTGTATATATTTGTACAACAACTGGTACAGCAATTTGATCACCCACGGTGCGGTTTTGCAGCGCGGGAACTAAACCGGCAGTAACTAGAGAACTTTTCCCGACACCTGACTGTCCATGAATAATTATCAATTTCTGGTCAGCACGACTAATTCTACCAATTAAGTTATTAACATCATATTCTCTGCCTGAAGCAGTTATTTCTAAAGCTATGCTACTATTTGCTAGTGTAGAGGCCGTGACTTGTTTTTGTGGTTTTAAACATCCAGCACCGATAAATGGCACAAAACCATATTGTTGTTCCAAGGAATGAATTCTTTTTTTAACAATATGGGACTGAAGATAGTAACCTGCTTCAAAATATAGGGATCTCAAAATTTCTAATAAGTTAATATACCGATAGGTATCATATTGATATTCATTGCTTTCTAATGCTAAAGATAATTTTTGAGATGCTATGTTTATATATTCTTCTGCCTTCGTTTTTTTTTCCAGCTTATTAAGAGCTTTAGCTAAAGTTAATACATAAATTTGTTCTAATAATAGGGGTAATAAATAATCTCTTATTTCATTCTGCCTTTTTGTTTCTTCTAGGTGTATTAGTGATGTATGTGCTAAAATACTAGCCTGTGTCCAATTTAATTTATGTAAGGCTATGTGCGCTAAGACGATATAATCACAAGCCACGTGCATTTTGAGTCCATGTATGCGATGCAACTCTAGAGATTTTTCAGCAACAACCTGTAATTCTATCCAATCCTCTAAAAGATATAAGACTTCTACTAATTCCTTAATAAACCCAGATAACAATTTTTTATAGTCTGCAATTTCTAATATTTTGAAACATTGGCAAAAACTTCTTTTAGCTAACTGAAAATAACTCTGACCTGCTCTCCTATTTTGTTTGCCAAGACGATAAAAGCATAATCCAATATGCAAGAATAAAACTGCTATTTTCAAAGAATACTTAGGGTCAAAAACAAAATCATCTTCATTAATGTAGTATTCCCTGCAATAGTTAACAGATTTCTGCGTTTTTTCATCTTGACTATGAGTATGAGTAAATAAATTTCCTGTTTGCTCCCAGAAATCTAAACTCATTTGAAAATTAGTTAAAGCTGAACTAATTCGATTATTTAGATAAGCATCTATACCAAAAACAAAATATAAACTGGACTTTAATTCTGCTTCTATAGTTATAACCTGGTTTTGTAATTCAGAAATTGCACAATGGAGTTGACTGCTATTTGTCCATATTTTTTCTAAGGTATTCATAGTACCTTTAAAATAGTCACTGTCTAGAATTCTAGTGAACAAATTGTCAGTTTCTTGTTGCAAAAACAGTAGTAAATCTGGAGCAGTCATTTCAAATCTAATTGGTGTAGCTGCCCAACTAGCAAAATCTGGAGCTAATCGCCAAATTTTCTGTAAAATATCATCATTTATCCAGAAAATCATAGGGATTGAATAAGATTTGCGAAATTCATCCCGGACTTGATTAATAGAACGCCAGAGATCATCTATACTATCAACTGATTCAAACCCCACAATTATTAATCCAGCCGGGTTGGTAATAGTAAGTTGTGATTGAATCGTTGCATATAGACTTGTAGTTTTCTTATGCAAATTGATAGTTTGAAAACTTTCACTTTCCCAACCCATAGTTACTAATTCTTGCTGGATTAAGTCATGCAAAAATTGGTAGTTACAGCACACCAAAATAACTGAGAATTGATTTTTAGAAAAGGTAATCGCCCTGTATAAGCTGTGTAATGACTGTTGATTACTAGCCACTATGTTTTTGCCTTGCTGTGTTTCAACCATGATTGAAATTTCTCGGTTTCTGCTAAAACTGGGTTAATTGCAAACCAAACTCCCTGGTGATCACGATATTCAAATACGAATAAACTACGTAATAACATATCATACTCTATATCACCTTTAACTCTTTGATCTTGAATCACCTGAAATATTAACTCACTTTCATTTATATCAAGGGCATTGGCACGATAATCTCGTTGTCTGAGAATTACCAATTCTACACAATTATGATCAAAAGGTGGATCTTGTTCTCGCAAACAATCAAATAATAATCCTAACAAGTCCCGAACGTGACCGCCACTAATTAAACACAATCGATCTAAGGTCTCTATATGATCAAATAATTCGGTTACTAGCCTCATCCTATCCGCTGGTAATTTTTCAGGAAAGGCTCTTGCTAGTACCATTTGTCTCATTAATTCTAGCCCTTCATTATTGATTTCTCCAGAACGTTGACGCACGGGAATCATTGGTAATACTTTTGGTGCAACTCCACCTCCTAAGCGATGTTGTAGTTGGGCACTATCGTTAGAAAATGTCAAGGCTAGGGGAATTGTGTAAACTATATGGCAATTAAGTTTCCGTAGTTGTTCCCCCCGATCAATAAATAAGTATTCTGGAAGCGATCGCCCAGAAGGTAAAGGACGAATAGCAACTCTGTCCAAGTTATCAACAATTACGACTAATCCTTTTTTACCCCTAGCTTTTAACTCTAGATTGGCACGGTCTAGTAGTTCTTTGTTGATGGATTGGAGAATATTTTCTGTTCGTGGTTCTAGATAGTCTCTTAATCGTCTCCGTAACTGCGGACTTTCTTTTGTTTGAGCCGTAATTTTGGCAATGCCTACGGATAATTCCGCTTCTACGCCCAATTCTATCGGTGTTTGTAAAAAATCTACCACCTCACTAAATAACTTGGTAAAGTAACTTGGTTGCACACGCAATTTCATCTCTTCCAAGTTTTTACTTACTAAACCAGCGATCGCTAATAAAATATCTGTCACATCTATATCCACCATCTCTAGAACATAGGTGGACTCAAAATACACAACATGAAAATTCTCTGCTTCTAATTCTGCTTTGAGCCTTAACAGTTCCGTAGATTTTCCACAACCCAAATGTCCTGTAAATAATTGGCACGTTGGTGTATTGGGAGAAATTTTAGTAATAGTACGCAACAAAGCTTCAATGATTTTACCACCACGTACCGAAGTAAAATCAATATAATACATCCGGTCGTCTACGTTCTCAACCATCAACGGACGGGAAGGATTACAAGCTTGATAAAATCTTTCTAAATTAAGAAGCATAAAAACTCAGTTCACGCTGTAAAGGTGATGACATTCTTTGTCATATTCTCTTTACAGTGAAAAATTAGCTCTATCCGCAATAACTCAAGTATATAAAAATAACTAAATTTTATATTTTTGTTAATCACATTTAATCAAGCTATCCCACAGCATACAACATCATTTAGAACCTATCAATGACCGTTTATGCCAATAAAATCATGGCCTCGACATCGTAAGCAATGAAAATATTAAGCGAAAAATTATATACAACAAAGTATCAGTGTTGATCAAAAAGTTATCTTTGAAATCCCGTTGAACAAACTTTGTAGATCCGAGAATCTTTACCCATGGAACGTCTCTACAATGTTTATGTCACGCATATTTATTTGTTACGAGGTGTCTAATAGCTGTTTTGGCTATTTCCAAAACACAAAGAGTCCTAACTTCTGCATCTACCTCTATTCAGACAATCTCCCGACTGATCCTCCCTAGAGGATGTATTCCCGAATAACGACTGCTTATTATTGTCAGTGTTAAATTGAGAATCCGTGACGGACAGCTTATTACCTGCAAAACAAGCATGGGGATTGCACAGATAAACTGACAATACCATTAGTCCTATACTAATTGTTTTCTTCATATCATCAATTCCGATTTTTACTGGGTCATCAGTAACGTCATCTTGATCAAGCTTGAAAACTTATTAATCCGCTAACAGTTGTAGAAATTGCCATAAAGATTTAGTCTGTAGTATCAGATTAGGCACTACAAACAATGCAACTTTAGGGCGCATTAATCTATCCTTATCTCTTCAGACTGGTCTAAAATCCAGGGTTTGAACCAGGTTGCTGGTAGAAACCTATGGATTTATCCCTAACTGAAACAAACAAGCTGTTGTTTTCATTGATTAGGACTTACGCAAGGATTATTAGGGGTAATTGATGAATTACCCCTACTTTTATTTTGTGTAAGTCCTGTTTTCACAGATACAAATCACATCTGTAATTGCTAAATTCACCCTTACCCCCCGGTAAAGTCAATTTAGCCACTAGATGACGTTCTTTCTACCTGTACATCTTTTGTAAGTAAAATCCGGATAAAAAAATTTTTTTTGACAAGAAACAAATCTAGAAAATATACGTCAACACAGTTAATTATTTTTGTATATAATACAAACTTATATTTACATGATATTGTGCAATTTTGACATAAAATCAAAAAAGCCTCTATTTATAAGCAATTTAGACTATAAAATTAGAGGAAATCCCGAATTAACCTCCTAGTTAATACTTATAGACTAAGTAGCAGTAAATAAACTACTCTAAAAATTAAATAGTGATAATTAATACTAATTTACATTTTAATTCACAACCTGGAAAATAAAGACCAGGATGTAAATAATACATACCAACTGCGTCAGATATGAGGAAAGAACAAAAGACACGAAGAAAATAGGGTTTGAGAGATATTTTGCGTAAGTCCTATAGAATAGTGAACGAATATTGCCTCACAAATGTTTCCCACCCTTCTTACCCATGACCTCCCCACAAGACATAAACAGCATAAATTCCGCCAATTTAAACCCAGAAACACATAGCGAACCATCTATTGACCCCCTGGATGAATTACCAGGAGAAGTAGAAATGTCAATTTTTGACCACCTGGAGGAGTTGCGGCAAAGAATTTTCTATTCCCTCATTGTGGTAGTAGTGGGTATTATCGGTTCTTTTATTGTCGTTAAACCCCTGGTACAGTTACTAGAAGTTCCTGCCAAGGGCGTGAAATTTCTACAATTAGCTCCAGGAGAATTTTTCTTTGTCTCCATGAAAGTTGCGGCTTATAGTGGTTTAATCCTGTCTACACCCTTTATTCTTTATCAAATTATCCAGTTTGTACTCCCCGGACTGACTGTGCGGGAACGACGGTTAGTAATTCCCGTAGTTTTAGGGTCAAGTGTCCTCTTTATAGTCGGCTTAGTATTTGCATATCTATTAC
This sequence comes from Cuspidothrix sp., assembly GCA_046080125.1. Taxonomy (GTDB): domain Bacteria; phylum Cyanobacteriota; class Cyanobacteriia; order Cyanobacteriales; family Nostocaceae; genus Cuspidothrix. The sequence continues at coordinate 1,277 of JBJTTJ010000038.1, read as the reverse complement.
TCATCCCTGCTGCTTTACAATTCTTTATTAACTATGGTGCAGATGTTGTAGAACAACTTTGGTCTATTGATAAATATTTTGATTTTGTCTTATTATTGTTATTCACCACAGGAATAGCATTTCAAGTTCCAGTTATACAAATATTGCTGGCTATACTGGGGATTGTCTCTTCAAAAATCATGTTAAAAGGTTGGCGTTATGTGATTATGTCCGCAATAATTTTGGGAGCAGTTCTTACACCATCCACCGACCCTCTTACCCAAAGTCTTTTAGCCGGTGCAGTTTTAGGATTATACTTTGGTGGGATTGGACTGGTGAAACTTATAGGTAAATAGTCAGTTGTTAGTTGTCAGTTGTTAGTTGTTAGTTGTTAGTTGTCAGTTGTCAGTTGCTTGTCTTCTTTCATCGGTAACTTACGTTAATTGTTAATATCTATGCAGAAAAAGAATAACTTTGATTGCTAACCTATAAAAGAAGCAACCATTTCCACCAATAGAAATCCTCGGTTGCTGTTTTGGTGCATCAAAACTGCATAAAATAAGGTTTGTTCAAAGATTTTTGTCAACGGAGCTGATTTATAGCTAACCTTGACCTTATAGAATAGGGATACTTCACAAGCATGATTCAAGAGCGCGTATTACCCACATTTAATACTGCCACAGTCCAAATTAGCAAAGAAGAAGGACTAGGCTTATACGAAGATATGACATTAGGACGTTTCTTTGAAGATAAATGCGCCGAAATGTACTATAGAGGAAAAATGTTTGGTTTTGTCCACCTATACAACGGACAGGAAGCAGTTTCCAGTGGCATTATCAAAGGGGCAATGCGTCCTGGTGAAGATTTTGTTTCCAGTACCTACCGTGACCACGTTCATGCTTTAAGTGCTGGAGTACCCGCACGAGAAGTTATGGCGGAATTATTCGGTAAAGCCACAGGTTGTAGTAAAGGGCGCGGTGGTTCTATGCACATGTTTTCTGCCCAACATCGTCTATTAGGGGGTTATGCGTTCGTTGCTGAAGGTATTCCCGTGGCTGCTGGTGCAGCTTTCCAGTCCAAATACCGTCGGGAAGTTCTAGGAGACAAAACCTCTGACCAAGTGACCGCTTGCTTTTTTGGTGACGGCGCTGCGAACAATGGTCAGCGGTTTTGTCTCCTAGAACTTCCCGACGGTATTTGGACTGGAAGGCCGCACCAGCAGCCACGGGAATACCTTCAGCGACGAAAGCATAACCCCCTAATAACCGGTGTTGGGCAGAAAACATGTGCATAGAACC